>JABDLH010000132.1 GCA_013003145.1 Flavobacteriaceae bacterium
GTATAACACTTGATCAGGCCGGCCTATAATGGCCTGCGGACTTGCCAATTATTCTTCCTCATATTTACCTGTCATGGCAGCAAGGCAGGAAAAGCACACAGCCTGGGGCAGTTATAACCCCGCCCCACTCTTAAATTAAAGGGTCTCACTGCAATACACATGCACCAAACGTAATTTCTTATTTAAACATGTCTCTGCTGGTTTTTTGCAGTGAAGCGGTATACCTTAAGACCGGGGAGGGATCTAAGATTCCCCTCACTTTAACCCAAATTAGCCTTGTAGCTTTGAATCATCGTGTGGTAAGTAATACTAAAAATGCGTTGATTTAAGTAGGATACATCTTCTTTGTTCATAATCACCGAGGTGAGCCTCTAAAAGTATTGCTATACCACCAGGATTGGGGAAAGACAAGTGGTCAGAATTTCGACTTATTGTTTAATTCTGTATCATTGTTAAGCCATGTATATAAACTCCAGCCAATGAAATTCGTGATAGCACCGGATAAATACAAGGGCTCCCTGACCGCGTTCGAGATCTGTGATGCGGTGGAAAAGGGGATCCGACTTGTATTTGAAGATGCGGTGGTAGTGAAGCTTCCTCTCGCGGATGGGGGAGATGGTACCATTGAGGTTGTCAAACATTATTTAAAAGGGGACAAGGTATTTATAACAGCCATGGATCCATTTTGCAGACCTGTACAGGCATCCTACCTGTATTCCGGAGAATCTAAAACAGCTTATATAGAGATGGCCGAAGCTTCCGGGCTTAAATTGCTGAAGGAAGGTGAGAAAGATTGTCTGCGAACTTCGACCATAGGGACAGGAGAACTCCTCGTGGATGCCCTGGATAAAGGGGCGAACAAAATAATCCTTGGGATTGGTGGCAGTGCGACCAACGATGGTGGGATGGGGATGGCTACGGCCCTGGGATACCGTTTCCTGGATAAGGATGGACGAGTACTCGACCCGATCGGGGTCAACCTGGGTCGTGTTTCCAGAGTTGATGCCACTTCTGTTGATCCCAGGATAAAATCAGTGTCGATCAAGGTGGCTTGTGATGTCAGTAATGCTTTTTATGGACCGAATGGTGCAGCATATATCTATGCAGCTCAAAAAGGGGCCTCTGAAAGCGAGATCGAGATGTTGGACGAGGGCCTCCGCAATTTTGCTTCAGTTCTTAAGGAAAGTTTCGATATCGATGTCCAGGAAATACCCGGGTCAGGCGCAGCGGGTGGAGTAGGAGGAGCATCTTTGGTTTTCCTGGGTGCCGATTTGCAGTCAGGAATTGGTCTGATCAAGGATTTGGCAGGGTTTGAAGAAAAAATCAGTGATGCAGACTGGATTATATCCGGGGAAGGTAAACTGGATGAACAGACCCTGGCAGGGAAGACGATCAGTGGTGTAATCACTTCAGCCAAAAAATTCAGTATTCCTGTCGCGGCATTCTGTGGCGCACTTAATATCAGTATTGAACATCAAAAGTCCATAGGTCTTACCTACGCTGTAGCTATTTTACAGGAAACAGGGAACCTGGAGCAGGCCCTGTTAGCCAGCAATAAAAATCTTGTACAGGCTGTTTACAATTGGGCGAATGTACTTCGACATAAATTGGGGGATTCCTACTATAACTGAGGCCCCTTCAAAATAGTTACTATATTTTAGTCTTTTACTCATTTTAGGGTATCCCACACCGGGACCCATATTTTAGATACGACCACCCTAAAGTTTACCTAGCTGATTATCGTCATTTTAAACAAGACTTTTCTAAGATACATTGTAGGCTTGAACGTAATATTAATTTAAACAAATGATCATGTCAAACGAAGGAGGAAACATTGTCTTAGCACTACTAACAGGAGCAGTCATCGGTGCAGGAATAGGAATTTTATATGCACCGGATGAAGGAACAGCAACACGGAAAAAAATTAAAAAGAAAGTAGAGGATACAAGTCACGACCTTAGTGAACGAATTTCTCATGCCAAAGACGAGCTTACCAAAACGGCCAACCAGAAAAAGGAAACTTTTGAACGTAGGTTGGATGAAACTATTAGCCAGATGAGTTATAAGGCTGATGATATCATTGAAACACTGGAGCGTAAACTCGAGGACTTAAGAAAGAAGAACGCCCAGCTTCAGAAATAGATATCCGTGATGCTTCAAGGAATCAAACATGATCTCGGGGATGTATATTCAGATGTCCAGTCGTATCTTGAAGTGAGCGAAGCCTATGTGCAACTGAAAGCTTTTAAGGTCATTATGGGAATGGTTACCTCTTCTGTCCAGTGGATGCTGCTTGGAGTGGTAGCCATTATTAGTTTATTGATTCTCTCTGTTGCTGCAGCCATTGCCATTGGTAGTGAATATTACCAGGGGTTCCTGCTTGTAGGAGGGGTATTGCTGTTGTTTACATATATCTGCTATTTGGGACGGAACAGGATCACTATCCCTTTATTACGCACTTTTTCCAGGTATTATTTTGAATGATGAATAGAAGCTACTCCTCATTAGATGAAATTGATGAACACCTTCAGATTTTGAAGTTAAAACGAGAAATCTATAGGGAGCGCATTAAACTGCGACTAAACAAGACCAGGAACAATTTTGTACCTAATATTAAGAGCGATCTTTTACAAATGCTTAAGACCATGTTGGTCACCCTGGCTATAAAAAAAATCGCAGCAAAGTTACTCAGGTCGCCTGCTCAGTCACAGGAAAAGAAATCTTTGCATAAGCGGGCTGCTTCATAATTCAGGTAATGGAAAGAAGAGGTCTGGTTTTAAAAATATTAGTCAGTTAAAAGGTTTGCCTGGCTATACAAACAGTGTTAAGCAGTAGGGCGGTTAAGACCGAAATTAAGAAACCCATCTCCATGGGTTTATCATAGATAACTTGTTTTATGAAAAAGTATACGGTAAATCTTCCCCATATATTTTATTTTTTAGCATCGGTAAGTTTAATTTTCTATATCCTTATTGCAGCCAAGGTAATATGGGTGCCCTTGTTATTCAGTTTTTTTTTGCCCTGATGTTAAAACCCGTAGTTTCGTTCTTTGAGCGTTACCTGCACAGAAGAATTCCATCTATCCTCTTCGCTTACCTGGTCGCCGTGGTACCCTTACTTGCATTGATATTATTCTTTTTTAATCAGTCCAGGATCTTATTCGGAGACCTTCCTTCTGTTCGTCCAAAAGTAATTGAAGTAACCACAGGCTGGATGGACTGGCTGGATCAGAAATTCAATTTAGCACCTCGTACTTCTTCAGACTGGATTTCTGAAAATATTATAGGGGTGTTCGATGTTCCTTTAGAG
>JABDLH010000137.1 GCA_013003145.1 Flavobacteriaceae bacterium
GTCTCACGCTTGCGAACCCTGTGCACTTTAAATTCGACAGGTTCTTCCTGTGGTGGAGCCACTTCTTTCTTCTTCACCATATCCGAAGGGACAATATCGGTTTCGGCGGCTTTGGAATCCAGCGGAATTACCAAAATGGTATTGGGGCGTAAGGGGGCATCCTTTTTAAGTTCCTTATTGAACTTGAGAATATTAAAAGGAGTTACCCGGTATTTTTTAGCGATACCATATAGCGTCTCTCCCTCTTTTACTGCATGGGTAGTAAATTGCTGCGCTACAGCCTGTAGGCTGATGAGCAGGAAAACCATTAGTACCAAACACTTTCTATACATAATCCGCTTATTACTTTATTCCCATTCTATAGTTGCCGGCGGCTTAGAACTGATATCGTAAACCACCCGGTTAACACCCGGGACTTTATTGATAATATCATTGGAGGTCTTCTGTAGGAATTCATAGGGTAGGTTCACCCAATCTGCCGTCATTCCGTCCGTGCTCTCCACCGCACGTAAAGCTACACATTTTTCATAGGTACGCTCATCACCCATCACTCCCACACTTTGTACCGGGAGCAGGATTGCACCCGCCTGCCATACCTTGTCATATAATCCCCATTCTTTAAGACCGTTGATGAAAATAGCATCCACTTCCTGGAGTATGGCTACTTTCTCCGCAGTAATATCTCCAAGGATCCGGATGGCTAATCCAGGGCCCGGGAAGGGGTGCCGCCCAAGTCGTTCAGGCTCCAGGTCCATACTTGCACCGACCCTACGAACTTCATCCTTGAACAACATCTTTAAAGGCTCTACCACCTTTAATTTCATAAAATCGGGCAGACCTCCAACATTGTGATGACTTTTAATAGTCGCTGAAGGGCCCCCGGTTGCAGAAACCGATTCAATTACATCAGGGTAAATGGTTCCCTGGCCAAGCCATTTGGCGTCCTCTACTTTGTGGGCTTCGTCGTCAAAAACATCGATAAACACGCCCCCAATGAGCTTCCTTTTTTTCTCGGGATCTGACTCTCCTTCCAAGGCTTTCAAAAAGCGTGCCGAAGCATCCACTCCTTTCACATTCAACCCCATGTGCTGGTATTGATCAAGCACCTCGGTAAACTCGTTCTTTCGCAACAGGCCGTTGTTGACAAAGATGCAGTGAAGTTGTTTCCCGATGGCCTTGTGCAGAAGTACGGCCGCAACCGTAGAATCGACCCCACCGGACAATCCCAGGATAACCTTATCCGTACCGATCTTTTCTTTCAGATCTTCTACTGTTGCCTCAACAAAGGCATCGGGGGTCCAGCTCTGTTCCAGGCCGGCGATATGTACCAGGAAATTTTCTAAAATTTGTTTCCCGTCTGTCGTATGGTAGACTTCCGGGTGAAACTGTATGGCGTAAGTATGTTCCCCTTCTATACGATAAGCAGCATTCAGCACATCCTGTGTCCTGGCCAGGCGTACAGCTCCTGTCGGTAATTCACGGATCGTATCACTGTGACTCATCCACACCTGGGTACCTTCCTGAATATCTTTAAAGAACGGATCCTTATTGTCTATAGAAGATAAACGGGCCCTACCGTACTCCCGCGTATTTGATGGAGCTACGACCCCGCCAAAAAAGTGGGCCAGGTATTGAGCGCCATAACAGACAGCCAGTAATGGCAGCTTACCTTTGATCTTTGACAGATCCGGATGCGGAGCATCGTCTGCCCGTACTGAAAAGGGCGATCCTGAAAGAATTACGGCCTTGTAAGCAGTAAGGTCTTCCGGCAGGCGGTTAAAGGGTTTAATTTCACAGAAAATGTTAAGTTCCCGAACACGCCTGGCGATCAATTGGGTGTACTGGGAACCGAAATCGAGAATGAGGACGTTATTTTGCATGGGCAAAAATAGTAAAATGAGTGAATCCAAAAACCCCATCCGGGGGATATTTCAAACACAGATTTCCACAACGTGAATTTTTTCCTGAAAAGATGGCAAGGATCGGCTGATGGATATCATTTTAAAGTACATATCTCTTAAAATATATTGACCTATATTGCATCCCTGATCACCTATTCATCCCTGCTGAATTCAGCGAAACCTGGCAGAATCAAATTCATATAACCCGGCTAGACAAACACTGATCAAAGCAAGACCGCAGCCTTCCGGGCCACCAAAACACCAAAATTCTTCCTGCTTCAAATTATACTTAAAATAAATTTATATAAAATACTGGTTAATAGTTTTTTAAATTCTTTCCTACAAAATCATTTTTAGGTGTTTTTCCAACTAAAAACACCTGGTATCACCGATAAAAATAGAAAAGCCCCGGCGCGACTGCCGGGGCTTTTCAAATCAAAAACCAACCTAAACACATGAAGTTTTATAACACAATAAGGAAAAACTAAAAATCCTTTTTCATAGCAATTTGTATATATAACAACTGGAAATAAAAAAACCCTACCACCATTTTTATATTTATTTTTATATGGCGATAAAACAATAAGTGTCATGGATCATTTTAAAGAGCTTAAAGAGGTATTAATAGCAGCCCCAATTAACGAAGGACATCCTTTTAGGACCGGGACACTGGGTACCGTAGGGCTGGATATGATGGCACGCTTACGTACGGTGGTCTTGCGGAAAGTAGCTACGGATCTCACCCTCACTTTTTATACGGATTACCGTTCCAAAAAAATTATCCATATCAAGGAAAACCCTAAAGTGAGTATGTTGTTGTACCATCCGGAAAAGCAGCTGCAACTCAAAATAGAGGGACTCGCCAGGATAAGAAAGGATTCCGGATCTGTACAGTCACTTTGGGATGATATGCAGGAACACAGTAAGAAGGATTACACCACGGCCCTCGCCCCCGGCAGTGAAATAGCGGATAAAGAAAATGTAGAATACCTTGATACTGAGAATTTCCTCTGTATCGTGGAATTAGAACCCTTTAAGATCGAATACCTCAAGCTTGGCAGCCCGCATCATACCAGGATACGCTTTTCCAAAAAAGGCGAGGAACGCTGGGTGTCCGATTTCCTAGTACCTTAGGATCAGGAATTCACTCGGTATGGGCTGAAGCGTTTGTTTCAATTTCTCTATCAGCCCCGGCCCCATCTCCAGGTATAGTTCAGAAAAGTTCATTTGTCTTTCCTGCAGGCTTTGGTTGGGAAACAATTCGTTCTGAAGGGCAGTCAATCGTGACACCTGGTCGCTCAGCTTACGCTTCTGTGCTTTCAGCAACCGCTTCTCCAAATTATCCAGC
The DNA here is from genome assembly GCA_013003145.1 of Flavobacteriaceae bacterium. Classification (GTDB taxonomy): domain Bacteria; phylum Bacteroidota; class Bacteroidia; order Flavobacteriales; family Flavobacteriaceae; genus Zeaxanthinibacter. The sequence goes on from JABDLH010000137.1 coordinate 3,250, forward strand.
CCTTTCAGTTGTTTTACTTCCTGGGCTTTTACCGCTCCAAGGAAAGATTTATCTGTT
>JABDLH010000164.1 GCA_013003145.1 Flavobacteriaceae bacterium
CAGTAGGACCACTTCCAAACACGGGGCCGTAGTTGAAGGGCCCGTCATGGAGATTCCCGGTTTAGAGCGCAGCAGACAATTAAGGGTTTACCTGCCCCCGGGATACGAAAGTTCTGAAGATCGATACCCTGTTCTTTATATGCAAGACGCACAGAATCTGTTTGATGAGCGTACGGCCTATGCAGGAGAATGGCGTGTGGATGAGATACTTGATTCCCTCGCCCTGGAAACGGGACTTCGCCTGATCGTGGTGGGGATAGATAATGGTGGACAGGAACGCATCCACGAGATGAACCCGTTTGAACATCCTGAATACGGTTTAGGGAAAGGGGAAGAATTTGTCGAGTTTATTGCAGATTTTGTAAAACCACAGATAGACAGCTTATACAGGACCATGCCAGAACGTGAGCATACCGGGATCATGGGAAGTTCACTTGGTGGACTTATTTCGCATTACGCTATCCTGCAATACCACGACAGGTTTGGGAAAGCCGGTTTATTCTCTCCCTCCTACTGGTTCGGGGAACGAATCTATGAATTGACCGAGGAAGATCCATTTCCCGGGGACAGCAAAATATTTATGCTTGTTGGTGAAAAAGAAGATGATATGGTCGAAGGCGCAGAAAGAATGTACGAACTATTGTTAGAGGCCGGCCACCCGGACGAAAACCTGGTCCTGGAAATTGATCCACAGGGGGAGCATAACGAAAACTTTTGGGGTAAGCATTTCGGAAAAGCCGTTCAATGGCTCTATGGAGATCAGTAGCGAAAAGGCAGACCTGCCCCTAATAAACAATAGGCCATGGACGATTCAAAATTGGCTTTTAAAGCATTGACTACAATTCTGGTAGTATCAGATTTGCAGCGCTCCAAGTCCTTTTACGTAGATATATTAGGAGCTAGTCTTTTCCGTGAATACGGGGGAAATTCCGCAGTACTGGAATTTCTCGGGAACTGGATCCTCCTGGTCACCCCGGGCGGTCCTACAGAAGATAAACCCGGAACCTATTTCACTACTCCCGCTAAACCCGAAAATGTCAGTCATTGTTTCACCTTAAGGGTGGACAACTGCCAAAAATCCTACGAAATCTTAAAATCCAATGGGGCTGAATTCCTGACCCCGCCACTAGACCGAGGTTCGGAAACGCGTTGTTTTTTCCGCGACCCCGATGGCCATCTTTTTGAGATCAGCGAATTCCGCAAATAACCCGGAAATTTTTCTATTTCCCAATTATTAATTCTTCATTTATTTAAGAATATTTTTAACACTATAACGATTTCGCTTTAACATTTCGCTGCGTTTTTCTATATTCACTGCCGTTCATTAAAATGATGGACTCAATAACCAAATTCTAAATTTTAATTTTATGAAGATTAAAACCACATTCCCCCGACTGGCTGCTTGTGCCTTTCTGGCAGCATTAACATCTTGCGAAAATTCCGGTGACAAGGTCATGGATGATCTGCAGGAGCAGAATGCCTTATTGGTGCAGGAGAATTATCAGGTGATTCCTGATCAATATGTTGTAACCTTTAAAACAGGAACGCTAAACAAGCCTACTGCTGCAAAAGGAGCACAGGAATATTCAAAAGTAACTGCAACAAGCAAGGATGAGATTCTTAGCAAGTTTAATAACACTGGGATTACTTCCGAACAATTAAAATCAGTTTACGCCTTCACGGTTGAAGGCTTTTCAGCTGTCCTTAACAAGTCACAGCTCGCAACATTAAAGGAGGACAACCGGGTACAATCTATTGAACAGGACTACCTTGTAGTACTGGCCCCGCCACCGGGGAAAGGTCCCGGAGGAAATGGAGGAGGCGGTGCCGAGGAAATTCCATACGGAATTACCCGTGTAGGCGGCGGTGCTACCTATACAGGATCCGGAGTGGCCTATATCCTCGATACCGGCATAGACCTGGACCATGAAGATCTGAATGTAGATGCCTCTCTTGGTTTTAATGCCTTTACCACTGGTAAAGACGGTAAAAACCTAGATGACGGTAACGGGCATGGCACACATGTAGCAGGAACCGTAGCCGCAATTGATAACGAAGTAGGTGTTGTTGGCGTTGCCGCCGGTGCAACCGTGGTTCCGGTGAAAGTTCTGGACAGCAGGGGCAGTGGATCTTACTCCGGGGTAATACAAGGAGTAGATTTTGTAGGTGCCAACGGATCTAACGGTGATGTCGCCAACATGAGCCTGGGTGGACCGGTTTCTCAAGCTTTAGATGCCGCTGTCATTGCTGCTTCTTCATCAGTGAAATTTGCACTCGCTGCAGGGAATGAATCTGATGACGCAGACAATCACTCGCCTGCCCGAGCCAATGGAAATAACATCTATACCGTATCGGCCATGGACAGCAATGATGATTTTGCATATTTCTCTAATTTTGGAGCTGATGTAGATAATTGCGCCCCTGGTGTAGCTATTAAGTCTACCTGGAAAGGTGGTGGCTATAATACCATCAATGGTACCTCAATGGCTTCCCCGCATGTATGTGGAATTTTACTTTGGGGCAATGTAGCCACCAGTGGATATGTTAATAACGATCCCGATGGTAACCCGGACCCTATTGCACACGTGCAGTAATCCTCCAAATTAAAATCAATCTAAAAGCCACCAATAAGGTGGCTTTTTTTGTGTTTCAAACAGCATCTTTACCGCTCAAAAGTTCGAATCGCCAGATGTTATAACTTTATAGTTATTTTAGATGTCTAAACTCAACCACCTATGCGTATACCTTTGTCCTATATAATTCTTTGTTTATTCCTGGCTATTGGCTGCAAGGAAAATAAAAAAGCCGGGGAACCCATTGCTAAAGATATCGAGATAGTCACGACAAAAGGATCTATCATCCTCCGGCTATATGATGAAACCCCGTTGCACCGCGACAATTTTATTAAGCTGGTAAATGATGATTTTTATGACAGCATCCTTTTTCACCGGGTCATTGAGAATTTTGTCATACAGGCAGGAGACCCGGAAAGTAAAAATGCAGCCGCTAATGATTCCCTGGGTGAAGTAGATTTACCCTATACCGTCCCGGCAGAATTTCACCCGGATATCTATCACAAAAGGGGAGCGCTTGGAATGGCACGTAACAATACACCTTCCAGGGCCTCGAGCTCTACCCAATTCTATATTGTACAGGGAAAGATCTACAATGACAGTTTGCTAAAAATTGCAGAAGACAGGATTAATAGTCGCCTCGCCTTTAACCAGGTCGTTAATGATCCTGCGAATAAAGAATTATCCGATACCTGGGCTGGACTGGAAGCTGATAAGTCTTCTCCTCAGAAACTTGCAGAGGTCATGGTTCAATTAGATTCCCTGGCACTTATTGCTAAAGAATCCATGAAGCGGTATTCCATTCCTGAAGACCAATGGAAAATGTACACCACAGAAGGAGGTGCTGCACATTTAGATCAAAGTTACTCTGTATTTGGAGAAGTCGTCAGCGGGATGGAGATCGTCGATCGTATCGCCGGGGTTGAAACCAACCCTATGGACAGACCCTTGGAAAATGTACGCATCAAAGAAGTGCGATTGATCGATCGTAAAGACTATACTGCATTGGATGAGTAAGACCATTGTATTTACCGTATCGCTCTGCTTGCTCGCTCACTTTGTTTTTTCTCAGGACCGTGCCTACCAGCTTTTTACGTCAAAAGGAAAAAAGACGACTTTTAGGAAAATGACTAAAAGCCTGGAAGAAAAGGATATCATTCTTTTTGGAGAACTGCACGACAATCCAATTGCCCATTGGCTGCAATTAGAGCTCGCCAAACAACTGCACAATTCTAATCCCCTGCTGCTCGGGGCAGAAATGATAGAAACAGACAATCAGCAGGCATTGAATGCCTACTTGGACGGGCGCATAGATCAAAAAGGTCTGGACAGCCTTGCCAGGCTCTGGTCCAATTATAAAACGGATTATGCTCCCCTGGTCAATTTTGCCCGGGAAAACAAGCTGCCTTTTATCGGCACCAATATCCCGAGGCGGTATGCCAGCATGGTTTACAGAACCGGCTTCGCGGCGCTGGACACCCTGTCTCCTGCAGAGAAAAAATGGATCGCACCCCTGCCCATCCCCTTTGATCCTTCCCTGACAAAATACCAGGAGATACTCCGGATGATGGGAGATCACGGAAGCCCGGAATTGGTTATGGCGCAGGCAATCAAGGACGCTACAATGGCACACTCCATACTGGAGAATTATAAAGAGGGTTACCTGTTTCTACACTTTAACGGTTCTTTTCATTCAGACGATTACCAGGGTATCCTCTGGTACTTAAAACAGCAGCGTCCAAAATTAAAATATGCGACCATCGCCACAGTATCCCAGGACGATCTCCGGGAACTTCAGGAAGAATACAAAGGAAGGGCCGACTATATTTTATGCGTTGACAGCGATATGACCACCACCTACTAATTCCGTAACTTAGAAGTGACCATGAAGTTAACTATCCATGTACCTGTAATGAAGATATATCCTTCCCTTTTATTTTTCAGCCTTATCCTGATCACCCTATCCTGCAATACGGATCCTGTGAAAACCGCAGATCTAATATTACTGAACTCGACCGTTATTCACGTAGATAGCGCAAAGACCATTCCCGGGCAGTTTATCGCCATCAATGGTCGGAATATCCTGGAGGTTGGACCCATGGCAGAAGCCGCAGACTGGAAAGCAAAAGAATCCCGTGATCTCCAGGGCGCCTTTGTCATGCCGGGATTATGGGATAACCATGTGCATTTCAGGGGTGGGGATTCCCTCCTTAAAGAGAACCAGGACCTCCTCCCCCTTTTCCTCGCTTACGGTATAACCACCGTTCGCGATGCAGGAGGAGATATTACCCCTGCCGTGCTTCAATGGCAACAAGACATCACCCAGGGGGAACTGCCAGGACCGCGGATCTTCAGTTCAGGGCCAAAACTGGATGGGGACCAACCGGCCTGGCCCGGTTCTATTGTGGTTACTTCTTCTTCTGAAGTGAGCGCTGCACTAGACTCTATAAATGTGATCGGCGCTGATTACGTTAAAATGTATGATGGCAACCTCAGCCCGGAAAATTATTACGAGATCATCAGGCAGGCAGAGGAGCGTGGCATGAAAACCACTGGCCACATGCCAATGCAGGCCAACTTATTAGACGCTGTCGCTTTGGGACTAGACGGAACGGAACACCTGTATTATGTTCTAAAGGCCTGCTCCCCGAAAGCAGATAGTCTTACAGCCCTTGACCTGGGCTATGGAATGGTCACAACGCTGGTAGACACCTACAATGCGGAGCTCGCAGAAAAAGTTTATAAAACATTGGCTGAAAATGAAGTATATGTAACCCCGACCAATTACATAGGACATATCCTCGCTAACGTCCTGGATGAGGATCATAGCAAGGACAGCCTTTTGCAATATGTTGGGCCCGGAATTCAGAAAACCTATGAAGGCCGGGTTAAAAGCGCAGAAAGAGCAAGGGCATCAGGTAATTCAATGCGCTCTAAAACAGAAGGTCAGTTTATGTCCATGATCAAACCCATGCACCAGGCCGGCATCCCGCTGCTTGCAGGTTCTGATAGCGGAGCCTTTAATTCATATGTCTATCCTGGGGAATCGCTCTGGGGAGAGCTACAGTTTATGGTCAAGGCCGGGCTTACTCCGGCAGAAGCCCTGGCCACATCCGTGATCAATGGCCCCCGGTTCTTTGACATTACCTCGGCCTATGGAAGCGTCGCTCCGGGCAAAAGGGCAGACCTCCTAATCCTGGAGGAAAATCCACTGGAAGATATAGATCACCTGGCATCCATGGAGATCATCATAGCCGGGGGAGCCGTTTATGATCAAAAGCAATTGGATCAATTATTAAAATCGATAAAGAATAATCCCCAGTAGTTAAATACTCCCTATGAAATATTTACTATTCACGCTTTCCTTATTGTGTTCCTTAGTATGTACTAAGGTTCAGGCCCAATCAGCACCAGGAAATACTGAGCCGGTAACAGAAATGTACCAGCTGGCCACGGAATTACAGGCAGACATGGGCAGCCTTCGTCGCTTTTATGCCATTGAAAACAGCCCGGAACGCCGGGAACGTTTCCGGGCATTTTACCAGGACTACCTGCAAAAATTACAGCAACATCAGTTTGATGATCTTTCCAAAGGGGGACGGGTAGATTACCTGATGATCAAAAAATTCCTGGACCAACAGCTTCGGGAGCTCAGCACCGAAAAGACAGAATACGAAAAGCTACAGCAGTGGATAACTCAGGGGGAAGAACTATACGCCATGGAGAAACTGAGGCGAAGAGGAAAACGCCTGGACGGGCAGGAAGTAGCTGAAAAGCTCAATAAAATCACAAGGGATTATACGACTGCTTCTTCCCTCATAGAAATGGAAAAGCCTTTATTTACCCGCCAGCTGACAACCCGTTCTAAGGGAATTCTGGAGGGGCAACGAGCGGCTCTTCAAAGTGTGTACGAGTTTTACGAGGACTACGATCCTCAATTTACCTGGTGGGTGACAAAACCTTACCAAGTCCTGGATAGCGTATTGTTGGAATATTCCGAAAAACTTGCAGCCCGGGTAGATCCCGCCACCCTTCCAAAAGATGACGGGAGTGGGATCATAGGAGACCCTATTGGCCGGGACGCAATCCTGCAGCAATTAGCCTTTGAGCTGATCCCTTATACACCGGAAGAATTGATTGCCATAGCCGAAAAAGAATTTGCCTGGTGTGATAAAGAATTATTAAAAGCCTCTCGGGACATGGGGTTTGGAGACGACTGGAAAGCCGCGCAGGAAAAAGTGAAACAAACCTATGTCCCGGTCGGTCAGCAACCTGAGGCCATGCTTGAATTATATGATCAGTCAATCGACTTCCTGAAAGAAAAAGAACTACTTACCATTCCGCCATTGGCAGAAGAAACCTGGCGAATGACCATGCTTTCCCCTGAAAGGCAACTGATCGCTCCTTTTTTCCTCGGGGGCGAGGTGTTGCAGATCGCCTACCCTACTGATGCGATGAACCACGAGGATAAATTGATGAGCATGCGGGGTAACAATCCCCATTTTAACAGGTCTACCGTTCACCACGAACTCATCGCCGGGCATCACTTACAGGGTTTTATGAATAATCGTCATAAACCCTACCGTTTTTACCGGACACCCTTCTGGACCGAAGGTTGGGCTCTTTACTGGGAACTCTTATTATGGGACATGAACTTCCCGCGATCTCCAGAAGATCGTATAGGAATGCTGTTCTGGAGAATGCACCGATGTGCCAGGATAATTTTCTCTTTGAATTATCACCTCGGGAACTGGACCCCACAGCAATGTATAGACTACCTGGTAGAAAGAGTAGGCCACGAGAGAGCCAACGCAGCAGGGGAAGTCAGGCGCTCCTTTACCGGGGGATACGGCCCTTTATACCAGATCGCATATATGATAGGGGGGTTACAGTTTTACGCCCTGAAAGAAGAAATGGTCGATAGCGGTAAAATGACTTACAGAGAATTCCACGATGCCGTGATAAGGGAGAACAGCATGCCGGTAGAAATGGTCCGTGCCTTACTTAGTGAAGAAGACTTGGACAAGGATTTTTCCTCAGAATGGCGGTTCTATGATAATTAGACCTAAAAAACATTGGCGAAGGGATTCTACTCCTGGATTGAACCTTTTTAAAAATTTATCGTAAGTACTTCAAAACTAACCCATACGGGAATTCGCTTTCCCTAATTGAAGTTTACGATGAGATCTATTATTTGTGTTTTATTCTTATTCTCCAACGTCCTGCTCTCCCAGAAAAAAGAAGTCCAGGACCATATCATGAACCACCAGACGGCAAATATCCTGACCTCGATCAGTGATGGCCAACCGGCCCCGGCAAAACAGTTAGGAATAACCGTGAGTTCTGTCGCTGATGCAACAGATGGGGTGGAATACCAACTTTCACTGGGTTATACGCCTTCGGATCACAAGTTCTGGAGGAATACGATGTTACAGTTTACCGTGCCTACAATGAGGCAGGGACAAGGCGCATTGAACTTTGAAAAATCGGTCGGTATCTCCTGGTCCCACAGGTGGCATGCAGAACAGGACGGCATACCAACAATATCAACGATCTCGACGGTACAACTGCCTTACGATGAGCCCGGGGAGAAGACAGACCTGGTCAACACCCTGGTGATTGCAAAAAATATAGGGGAGCGCAGTGTAGCTTATATAAATGCATATGCCGAAACTGTCCGGGGTATCGCCCTGGATGCGGTAGAATTAGGATATCTCTTAGGCTATAAATATTTCCTGAACCCAAATACAGCCTTGTTCCTCAACGGGGTGTACCACAACGCTGCTGACCTGGTCCTTGAAACCGCACTGCAAGTTGATATTGCAGGAGGGTGGACCATCAGCCCTGGCATCAGCCTTAACCTGTCACAGGCTGATTCAGACGCTACTATCAGTGCCGGAATCATGCTCTTCTATGAATTCCAGAAGCCCTTAGGAAAAATCAATTAATGCAGCACGTAACTTATCACCATGCGGTAAGCATTTTTTTATTGCTTAGACGCGCTGTCCCGGAGGTATTTAAGGTATAATCCCTCTACCTTCTCCCTGGCCCAGGGAGTTTTCCTCAGGAAAGCCAGGCTTGATTTAACCGAGGGGTTGTGGGTAAAACAACGGATGTTGATTTTCTCCCCCAAGCTGGTCCAACCGTAATGGTTGACCAGCTCCCGGATGATCTGTTCTAATTTAAGCCCATGAAGGGGGTTATTAGGTTGATCTCCCAAGTTTAGTATGATTTCCGTTTTCCTTCCCGCCTGTCGTTATTGCGTTTAGGCTTATTCTTGTTCCTGGATGAGTTCTTAGAACGGTTACCACCGCGTTGCTGTGGTTTTATAGGTTCTGTGGAGGCGTTAGGATCGGGTTCAAATCCTTCGAGCACTTCCTTAGGAATCGAAATACCTACCAATTTCTCTATATCCCTGAGGTATGAAGTTTCATCAGCACTGACCAGGGAAATAGCTTCTCCGCTGGCACCTGCACGTCCTGTACGACCGATCCGGTGTACATAATCTTCAGGAATATTTGGAATTTCATAGTTCATCACATGGGGTAATAATGGAATATCCAACCCGCGAGCAGCGATATCCGTAGCGACCAGTACACCGACTGAACCACTTTTAAAACCGGCCAAAGCCTTAGTCCTTGCTCCCTGGCTTTTATTACCATGAATGGCAGCAGCGGTGATCCCGGCCTGCTCCATCTTTTTGCAAAGCTTATTAGCACCGTGTTTGGTCCTTGTAAATACCAGGACCTGATCCCAATTTCCCTCCGAGATCAATTTGATGGCAAGGTCTGTTTTTTTTCCTTTGGCAACCCTGTATACTTTCTGGTTGATGGCATCTACGGTTGTATTCTCCGGGGTTGCTTCAACTTGGACAGGATGGTTTAATATTCCATTGGCCAATTTCTTGATATCCTTGGAAAAGGTGGCCGAGAACATCAGGTTCTGACGTTTCTTCGGCAACAGCTTCATGATCCGCTCAATATCCCTGAGGAAGCCCATATCCAGCATACGGTCCGCTTCATCCAGTACAAAGATCTCCACCTTGTCCAGGGATAAGACGCCCTGGCCGATAAGATCTATCAATCGCCCCGGTGTAGCTACCAAAATATCCACCCCGTTACGTAATTGCCTGACTTGTGGGTTTTGGTTCACACCGCCAAAGATTACACTTGAACGCAGGTCGGTATAAGCACTGTACGATTTTACATTTTCAAAAACCTGGGCCGCAAGTTCCCGGGTTGGGGTAAGTACCAACCCGCGGACAGGTCGCTTTCGCAGTTGTTGCCCTTGTGATAATAATTGAAGCATGGGCAAGGTAAACCCTGCTGTTTTCCCGGTTCCGGTTTGGGCGGATGCAAGGATATCTTTC
>JABDLH010000191.1 GCA_013003145.1 Flavobacteriaceae bacterium
GGGGTGTGGAAACCATGTCTTACCTGTATAAGAAGTACGATGTTGACAGTGCCCAGTTCGTGGACAGCGATATTTATTATGCATCAAAACCGCTGCAGTACGAAAGCATGTATGAAGATATCGAAGCCCGGATCAAGGCAGTCAAAAAACAATTAGAAGACGAGCGAAAACGGAAAACGGATAGTATTAAGAAGGCTGCTGAAGACAGGGAAAGCCCTGTTGATAAGAAAAAAGACTAATTACATCTTATTCCTGCAAGTATTGCTTGGCGGAGAACTGTATGGATGATGCTATCGGCTCATAGGTATAATTAAGCCTCTGTTTTACCTTACTGGTATTAAAGATTACCTGGCTTCTAAGGGAGGCTACCCGGTCCCTGGTCAATCTTCTCTTTGCTCCCGTAAGTCTTGCACGGAACCAATCCAGTCTCCAGGCGATCTCCAGCGCCCAGAGCGGAATTTTTTTTGTTGGCGGAGCAACGCCCAGGGCACTGCTTAATAATTTTAAAAGTTCCTTATAGGTCATATTCTGGTTGACCAGGATGTACCTTTGGTTACGTTCATTTTGCTGCATAAGGCCCATCATGATTTTAACAACATCATTCACCCCTATGACCCCTGTTCCCCCGGGCGGATAGAATGAACGACCCTTAGCGGCAATATCAAAAAGCCTTCCACTGCTTCGCTCCCAGGACCCGGGTCCTATTATCAGTCCTGGGTTAACAATCACTACTGCCATACCTTCCTGCGAACCTCTCCAGACCTCCATTTCTGCCCCGTGCTTGGTAAGGGCATATACGTTGTTTACGGGGGTGAGTAGTTCATCTTCTTCTGTCGCTACTTCGTTGTTTACAGGACGGCCGATGGTAGCGATAGAACTTACGTAACACATTTCCTTTACCCCGGACGCCAGGCAGACGTTGACGAGATTGGCCGTGCCTGTAATATTAGCACGCCGAAGTGCTCGGTAATCATCAGGATCAAAAGAGACCAGGGCTGCGCAATGATAAACCGTTTCTATTCCCTGCAGGGCATTTTCCAGGGAAGGGATGTCTAGTAAGTCTCCTTTTATCCAATGCAATTTTTGCTGTAATTCCTGGGAGGAATGCCCATAATATTCCCAGGTCCTATATACCTGCTCCAGGCTTGCTTCATCTCGGTAGAGTGCACGGACCACCATTCCCTTGTTGAGAAGATGAAAGAGGAGGTGAGCCCCTACTAATCCTGTTCCGCCGGTCACAAAAATCATGGCTCAAATGTACTTAATTCATGTGGATATCTCCATCTAATGGGGAATCCGCCACAGGATTTCTTTTATATTTGCAGCAACCTTTTAAAAAGATAAGATAGCATGGTTTCTAACTTTGTGGAAGAACTGAAATGGCGGGGAATGCTTCACGACGTAATGCCCGGAACAGAAGAACACCTTTTAAGCGGGATGCAGTCTGCCTACCTGGGCATAGACCCTACAGCAGATTCATTACACATCGGTCATATGGTGGGTGTTATGATGCTGAGACATTTTCAGTTGGCGGGGCATAAGCCTTTTGCACTTATCGGCGGAGCGACGGGAATGATCGGGGACCCTTCCGGTAAGTCTGAAGAGAGGAACTTACTGGATGAAACCACCTTGCGGATGAACCAGGAAGCGCTGAAAGAACAACTTTCAAGATTCCTGGATTTTGATAAGGCTACTGATAATTCTGCAGTCCTGGTGAACAACTATGACTGGATGAAAGATTTTACTTTCCTAGATTTTATCCGGGACGTTGGTAAACACATTACCGTGAACTACATGATGTCCAAAGATTCTGTCAAGAAAAGACTCTCCTCGGACGCTAAAGAAGGAATGTCTTTCACAGAGTTCACCTACCAATTGGTCCAGGGATATGATTTCCTGCACCTGTACAAAAACCACAATTGCACCCTGCAGATGGGTGGGAGTGATCAATGGGGTAATATCACCACCGGTACCGAGATGATTCGGAGAATTGAAGGCGGAAAGGGATACGCCCTGACCTGCCCCCTGATCACCAAGGCAGACGGGACCAAATTCGGGAAGACCGAGCAGGGGAACGTATGGCTCGATGCACACAGGACCTCTCCCTATGCCTTCTACCAATACTGGCTGAATACCTCCGATGAGGATGCCGAAAAGTATATCAAAATATTTACCTTCCTTTCCCGGGAAGAGATTGAAGCACTGATCAAAGAACACCAGGAAGCACCGCACCAGAGAAACCTGCAACGCAGGCTGGCCGAAGAAATTACCGTGATGGTACATTCGCAGGAAGACCTGGATAAGGCTATAGCTGCCAGTAATATCCTGTTTGGGAAATCTACTTCTGAACAGTTGAAGGAGCTTGATGAAAATACCTTCCTCGAGGTGTTCGAAGGTGTTCCCCAGGCGGTGGTAAGCCGTTCGGAAATTGATGAAGGCTTGGATATTATTGCAGCCCTGGCTGCTAAAACAGGATTTCTCAGTTCTAATGGTGAGGCGCGGAGAGAGCTGAAACAGAATTCTATTGCCGTGAATAAGGAAAAGGTCAAAGAAGGATACCACATCAGAGAAACAGACCTCATCAATGAAAAATACGTGCTGCTGCAACGGGGGAAGAAAAATTATATGGTACTGGTAGTCGAATAAATCTTCGGGCTTCTCGCCCCCGGCTGGCAAAAGCTTACTATCTTAGATAAATGGAGGTTTACAAACATGAGGTAGTCAGTGGGATCAATGAGATGTACGGTGAATTGTTGCGTTCCTGGACTTCATATGATTCAATAGCAGCTCACCTGGAGGCCTTGTCTTTGCGGCTATGGGAAGAAGTGAGCCGGGGGAATCACCTTGCTTTACAAGAAGTGCGGAATTACCATTGGAGCCACCTTGGACAGCCTGTAACTGTATTGAAGAATACCGGTTTGACCGAGGCCGATTGTAAGCAGACCATAGCTAATGAATACGGTTATCGCCGATGGTCAGAAGTGAACCACGTCCGCTATCCATACCATGTCAATTTTGAGAATTCGGTCGAATTACTGCTACAGGGTGATGAGGCGGGATTACGTGAATTACTGAGCGGAGACCCCGCTTTGATCAACCAGAAATCTCAATATGGGCACAGGGCAACCCTGCTTCATTATGCCGTGAGCAACGGGGTAGAGCTATGGCGGCAGTCCGTTCCCCTGAACTTGCCCCAAATGGTAGAATTGTTATTGGATAGCGGTGCAAACCCCAGGGCCAAAATGATGGTCTATAATGGAGAGTATACAGCCTCGGAACTACTGATGTCCAGTGAACACCCCCGGGCGGCCGGGGTTCTTGCGGATCTTCGTGATACCTTCAGCAAAGCTGTTTTATAAGACCATCAGGTTACAGCCCCTGATGTCCGAATGGTCAAACCGGCCAAGGACTTCAAAACTCCCGTCCTGGTATATTTTCCCCAAATCCTGGGTGGCAATAAAACTGCAGGAATCAACATTGGCCAGGTCCGTTATATTAAGTCCCCCGGAACGCCCATCAGCCTGCCAGCTCAGCGGGTCCTCCGGATCCCTGGCGGCAACCCGCATCCATGGAGGGCAGTAAAATCTTCCTTCTCCTTTAGAATAAGCCTGTGAAAGCAATTCGGTCATCCCGTATTCCGAATGAATTCGGTCGGTTCCGAAACCCTTCTTTAACAAGCGGTGCAATTCTTCCCTGACCAATTCCTTGCGCCTGCCTTTCATTCCGCCGGTCTCCATGACCATGGTGTGCTCAAGTTGCATGGGGTGTTCTTCAATAAAGTCGAGCAGGGCAAAAGAGACCCCGATAAGCAGTGTTGGAATCTTCCGTTCTTCCAGGGACTGTATGCGCTGCTCCAGGGCGTCTAATTCGTTGAGGTAAAAACCGCTTTCGGGATACTGGCTTCCGGCGATCATGTCAGCAACCATATATACCAGGGAAGAGCCGCTTCTCTCCAGGTAAGACGGTAATAGGGCAAGGACACAATAGTTGTTCACATCACCATAAAACAGTTTGAAAGCTTCTCTAAAACTCTGTTCATAGACAGACAGGCGGAGCACCTTGTGCTTACTGCTTAAAGCCCCGGTAGTTCCACTACTCGTAAACACGGCCTCTGCATCCCCGCTGCCGCTAAGCACCTCTGCCGACTTAAAAAATTCAATGGGGAGGTATGGAATTTGTCCCGGTTCAGAAACCTTTGATGGATTCCTGTCCAGCAGATCGCAGAACTGCTGATAGATCTTGTTCTCCCGGTACTGGTGGCGGAAGACTTCCATTGCTGCAGCATCGAATTCTTCGGGATTGGATATGCTGAAAATGGTCCGGGTATCCATAGTTGATTTTGAGAGAAGCAAAAATAGGAAAATAAAAAGCCCCACTTAAGAGTGGGGCCCGGTCAATATTACTGGAATTTCTTTATTTAACGACAAGCTTACGAGACATGGTCTTTTCATTTTCCCGCAGCTGTAATACATATACTCCGGGAACGAGCCTGGAGATATTTAATGTGCCCGTGGCAATTCTTTCTCGAAGAACTACTTTGCCAAATACATCAAATACAGTTACCTGTTTATTATCGTAATGCCCACTGTTGATATAAACAACATCATCATAGGCAGGGTTAGGGTATATGCTGAACTCAGTTGAGTCCTTTTCCAGGTTCTTGTCCATACCGCTGCGTTGCTGTGCAGAGACAGACCATGTGCATACCAGTAAGAGGATAAAGTAGATTGTTTTCATGCTTGATTGATTTGGGGCTCAATAACAAGGTAAAGATAGGTTACGCGTTTCGGAGGGGTCCCAAATTGTTGTGAACCCTAACTTTTTGTATGTCAACGGCTAAGGTAGTTTCCGTTCGTCGAAGAAATTGGTATTTGAACGAGAAGTCCTACAAGCTTGTAAGTGGTGACAGATGAGGAGAATAGCTATTTAATCACCAGTTTCCTTGTGGCGATTTTGTCTCCTTCCAATACCCTAAGCACGTATACTCCTGAATTTAATTCAGAAAGGCTCAGTTCCCTGCCCAGGATAGTGGTCTCCAGGACCTGGGTGCCGAGGACATCATAGATGAGAATCTTTTTGGGTGCGTTAAGGCTGGTATTGATAAAGACCTTCCCTTCCGTGGCCGGATTGGGATACAATCGGAAGCCCGGAATATCGGCTTGGTTACCGGCATCCTGCCCGTAACTGAAAGCGACAAATAAGAAGAATACTAGTAGGTAAAGGTGCTTCATACACTAAGGTCTACAAATAGTGTACCACAAAGATATAATTTTTAGGGTGTTAGGGTAAGCGAAGATGAATTATATCCGATTTTTTATGAACCGAAAAAAATTGTGCTCTTTCGCTCGTGGGATATAGATGGTGTTTATTCCTTGAGTCGGTATTATCGCCTTGTTTTATTGGGCTGGTAAGCTGTTTTTAATAATAGGGGATGCGGTAACATAAAATTCTGAGCGTGACTTTATTAACAATAAGACAATGCAGGATACTTTATACTTTTTAGTATTATATTTACTTTTGAGCATTAAAACCTCGCGCAAACTCCATGAAAAAACAGGATATAAAGATTCTTCTGGTAGACGATGAACCGGACATTTTAGAGATTTTATCATACAATCTGTCTGCAGAAGGATACCAGGTGTTCACTGCTGAGGACGGGGCAGAGGGTGTTGAAAAGGCTAAGAAGAAAAAACCCCACCTGATCATCCTGGATGTGATGATGCCGGAAATGGACGGAATTGAGGCTTGTGAACGCATCAGGAAGACTACGGGATTGGAAGATACGATCATCACATTCCTGACGGCCAGGGGAGAAGACTATTCCCAGGTAGCCGGGTTTGAAGCCGGTGCTGACGACTATATCACCAAGCCGATAAAACCAAAAGTATTGGTGAGTAAGGTGAAAGCCTTGTTGCGAAGGCTTAAAGAAGACAGTGCGGAAAATGAAGATATCCTGGAAGTTGGTAAACTGGTGATCAATCGCGAAGAGTACAAGGTCGTGAATAAAGGGGAAGAGATCATCTTACCTCGTAAAGAATTTGAATTGCTGGCCCTGCTGGCGTCCAAGCCGGATAAAGTTTTTAAAAGGGAGGCTATATTAGATAAGGTCTGGGGTCAGGAAGTGGTTGTAGGAGGTCGTACTATAGATGTTCATATCCGTAAACTCCGTGAAAAGATCGGGGATGACCACTTTAAAACCGTAAAAGGCGTGGGTTACAAGTTTGTTCTCTGATGGCCATACGCTTAAAGAAATCGTACAGGTTTGCCTTCCGATCCTCCCTGCTGATCACTTTAATTTCTACCCTCATACTCCTTTCATTTATCTGGGTTTTTGATCTGCTGCAGTACTGGAGCTTTCTCCTGCTCTACGCAGCGCTTACTTTCGTGGTCTGTATGATTGTCTTACAGATCCGGGTGCAGAAGTTTATTTATAAGAGGATCAAGAAAATCTACGATGATGTCACCTTACTCGAGTCCTCTAACCTGGCAGCAGGGCCGATCACTACGGATATGCGAACTCTTACCGAAGAAATTGAGAAGTTTGCGCGGGATAAGAAAATTGAAATAGACACTCTTAAGATCCGGGAGGCATACAGGAGGGATTTCCTGGGAAATGTCTCGCACGAGTTAAAGACACCACTATTTACCGTGCAGGGATACATCCTCACCTTATTGGATGGGGCTATAGAAGATAAGCAGGTCCGGAAGAAATACCTGCAACGCGCAAATAAAGGAGTAGAACGGCTGATCTATATAGTTAAGGACTTGGATCTTATCACCAAATTAGAAATAGGTGACCTCAACCTGAAATACACAGTTTTTGATATCATAGAGCTGATACAGAGTGTTTTTGACCTGCTGGAGATCAAGGCTTCAGAAAAGGGAATCGCCATGACCTTTGATATGGAATACGAGGAACCCGTCTGGGTACACGCAGACCAGGAGAAGATCAGGCAGGTGCTGACCAACCTGGTCGTAAATTCATTGAAATACGGTCACAAAGGCGGTACCACCGAGGTAAGCGTTGAGAACCTTATCAAGAACAAGGTGATCGTCAGGGTGACCGATAACGGGGAAGGTATGAGCAAGGAGCATATCCCAAGGATCTTTGAGCGATTTTACCGCGTAGATCGCAGCGGAAGCCGCAAAGAGGGCGGGTCCGGGCTTGGCCTGTCTATAGTGAAGCATATCATAGAAGCCCATGGGGAGAAGATTTATGTAGAAAGCGTTCCGGGTGTGGGATCCGAATTTTCATTTACACTGGAAAAAGACAAAAACCCTTCAGAGGCTGGCAAGGCGGTTTCCAAAGAATTATCTTAGTTTTGCCACCAAATATCCAGGTAAATAGTGGGAAGTAAAAATAAACTTAAACGTTTCAGGGAGAACGAAACTTTCGGGAATGTCATACAGCCAAGCCGTGAAGAAGTGGTGTCCGGGAATTTTTCTTTTAAAGGAAGATGGGCAGAACACTTTGGTAATGATCACCCCATAGTGCTCGAATTAGGTTGTGGTAAGGGCGAATACAGTGTTGGCCTTGCTCAGAAATACCCCGCCAAGAATTTTATTGGAATAGATATTAAAGGAGCTCGTTTCTGGAGGGGTGCAAAGACAGCAGTGGAAGAGAATATTTCCAATGTCACCTTCCTACGCTCACAGATAGAGCTGATCACCGATCTTTTCGCTGAAGGCGAGGTTTCAGAGATCTGGCTTACTTTCCCCGATCCGCAAATTAAATTCAAACGAACTAAGCACCGGCTGACCAACCAGGCTTTCCTGGAAAAATATAAACAGGTGTTAAATGAGGATGGTTTTGTTCACCTGAAGACCGACAGCGAATTTCTCCACGGATATACCCTTGGCCTGCTTCAGGGTAAAGGTCACGAGATTTGTTATGCCAACCACGATGTGTACAAGAACGCGGGCAGTCCTGAAGAGGTGCTCGGTATCCAGACATTTTATGAAAATCAGTACCTTGAGGCAGGAAAGGCAATTACATATATCAGGTTCAAGGTAAAATAATGACACACCTCTTAATACTGTTCTTCGTCACATTTTCTGCTGCCTTTATGGCAACCGTACCACCGGGCCTGTTAAATATGAATGCCGCGAAGACCAGTGTCAAAAAAGGTAAGATGAACGGGGTCATCTTCAGCCTTGGGGTGAGCACCGTGGTGATGATACAGGCGTATATTGCCGTTCTGATCTCCAAATTTCTCTACAGGAACCCTGAAGTGATAGATCTGCTGCTGAAAATGGCGATCATTGTCTTTGCATTTTTTGCTGTTTATTTTTTCCTGCTTGCAAGACGGGAAAAACAGATCCCGATGAAGAGGGTTAAGGTCAGTAAAAAAAACAGTTTTTTTAAAGGGATGTTGCTGGCCGCCCTGAACCTGCTGACTATCCCTTATTACAGTGGCTTGAATGCTATGTGGAATGCCTCGGGATGGATTAAATTTAAAGTATGGGATATCACGGTATTTATCCTGGCTGCCGGTAGTGGCACCTTCACAGTGCTGTACTTGTATACTTTTTATTTTAATAAGCTGGAAGCAAAGACGCATCGTTTTTCCAGGAATTCTAACTACATCCTATCCGCCCTGATGCTCGTGCTGTTGGTCATTACAGTGATCCGGATTTTTTATACCTGAGCATAAGATGGCAGGCAAGCAACACTTCTTTGATAAAGTTTACGAGCTGGCCAAACAGATACCTTATGGAAGGGTAACTTCGTATGGGGCTATTGCGCGTTGCCTGGGAGCGGGCAGGAGTGCCCGCATGGTGGGTTACGCGATGAATGCCTCACACAGTATGCCGGAAATCCCGGCACACCGTGTAGTGAACAGGAATGGCTTACTCTCCGGTAGACACCATTTTGACGGGACCAACCTGATGCAACAGTTACTGGAAAGCGAAGGCGTGGAAGTTAAAGATCACCAGGTGGTTCATTTTGATAAGCTTTTCTGGGATCCGGCTTCAGAGCTTCCGGACGATGCGATCCCGATCCATCGATAGACTCTTATGGTCATAGATTAGTTCTATCGCTTTTCATCCTTCAGACTTCTTAATTACAGCCCTATACTGTATCTTTGTTGTTTAGAATCATTATATATAAATAGTGAAGTTCCGGCCGGTTGAAAAGAACAGGACGGATCGGCAAACACAAAATATCAAGAGATTAATGAAGTTGGATAAACAAGCGATACTGAAAGCCTTAGAGACCATTACGGTTCCCGGGGAGGGGCAGGACATGGTAAGCAGTGGGGCTGTAAAGAATATTCAGGTATTCGGAGACGAGGTGATAGTAGATATAACGATCAAGAATCCGAGCCTGCAGGCCAAGAAGAAGACGGAAGTAGAGATCCTGAAAGTCATCCATCGCGAAGTATATGAAAAAGCTAAGATCACGGTAAATCTCAAGGTAGACGCCCCTGCCAAACCTAAGGCAGCTTCTATAAAAGGTAAGCCCATCCCGGGAATACAGAATATTATTGCAGTGGCCTCCGGCAAAGGCGGGGTAGGTAAATCTACAGTTACCGCTAATCTTGCCGTTACCCTGGCTAAAATGGGTTTCAAGGTTGGATTGCTGGATGCGGATATATACGGCCCTTCTATGCCCATCATGTTTGACGTGGTCGGGGAAAAACCAAGGGCTACGAACGTAGACGGAAAATCGAAAATGTTACCAGTGGAGAGTTACGGTGTAAAACTTCTTTCCATCGGCTTCTTTACTGAACCCGACCAGGCCGTAATCTGGAGAGGGCCTATGGCGGCAAAAGCACTGAACCAGATGATATTTGATGCCGCCTGGGGTGAGCTCGATTTCTTATTGGTAGACCTGCCACCGGGTACAGGTGATATCCACCTGAGTATCATGCAGGCTATGCCGATCACAGGTGCCGTGGTGGTTAGTACGCCTCAGCAAGTCGCATTGGCAGATGCAAGGAAAGGGGTAGCCATGTTTAAGCAAGAAGCGATCAGCGTTCCTGTTTTGGGAATTGTTGAGAACATGTCCTATTTTACCCCGGAAGAGCTACCTGCTAATAAGTACTATATTTTTGGGCAGGAGGGAGCTAAGAACCTAGCAGAAGATATAGGCGTACCTTTCCTAGGAGAGGTGCCCTTAGTACAGGGAATACGCGAAGCTGGAGATGTCGGTAGACCGGCAGCCTTACAAACCGCGACTCCTACGGAGCAGGCTTTTGAGGAATTGACCAAGAACGTCGTCAGGGAAGTGGTAAAGAGAAACGATGCCCTGCCCCCGACAGAAGCGATAAAAATTACTACAATGGCCGGTTGTGCAGCCGTAAAAAAGAAATAATAATGACTTCAGAGGAATTAAGAACCAAAGTGGAAAATGCTCTTGATGAGATAAGGCCCTTCCTGCAGAGTGACGGCGGGGATATCTCGTTAGTATCTATCGATAACGACACTCAGGTGAAGGTTCGGCTGGAAGGTGCGTGTGTTGGATGTTCTGTAAACCAGATGACCTTGAAGAGCGGGGTAGAAATGACCATTAAAAAGCACGCGCCACAGATAGAGCAGGTAATTAATGTGAATTAAAAACAATTACAGGACTGCTGCTGGGGAGCTTGTGTTTCCCCTCCTCTTTTTTAAGCCACTCTTTTCATGATTAAAACAGATATATTAATAATAGGTGCCGGACCAACTGGATTATTCGCAGTTTTTGAAGCCGGGTTACTACAGTTGCGGTGCCACCTTATCGACGCCCTGGCACAACCCGGTGGACAATGTGCCGAGATTTATCCAAAGAAACCGATTTATGATATCCCGGGATTCCCGGAGGTACTGGCAGGTGACCTGGTGAAGAACCTTATGCAACAGATTGCACCCTTCCAACCCGGATTTACCCTGGGCGAACGGGCGCAGACAATAGAGAAGCAAGAAGACGGGACCTTTATCGTCACCACGAATAGAGGTACCAAACACCATGCCCCTGTGGTAGCTATTGCCGGAGGGTTAGGGAGTTTTGAACCCAGGAAGCCCCTTTTAAAGGATCTCCCAAAGTATGAAGATAAAGGCGTAGCCTATATGATCAAGGATCCGGAAGTATACCGCGATCAAAAAGTGGTCATTGCCGGTGGGGGAGATTCTGCCCTGGATTGGACTATCTTCCTGGCCGATGTGGCATCGGAAGTTACATTGGTTCACCGGAGGAATGAATTCCGTGGAGCACTGGACTCGGTTGCGAAAGTACAGGAATTAAAGGACCAGGGGAAAGTAAGGCTGATCACTCCTTCGGAAGTAGTAAGATTAACAGGTGAAGACCATTTAGATGGCGTTGTGATCAACAGAACTTCAGACCCGGCATCTGATATCCACTTAGAAACAGATCATTTTATTCCCCTGTTTGGGCTGAGTCCAAAGCTGGGTCCCATTGCCGACTGGGGACTGGATATTGAAAAAAATGCCATCAAGGTAGATAATACGTTGGATTACCAGACGAATGTTCCCGGCATCTACGCCATCGGTGATGTGAATACCTACCCCGGGAAACTGAAACTGATCTTATGCGGCTTCCATGAAGCCACCTTGATGGTACAAAGTGCTTACCAGCGGATTCACCCGGACAAGAGGTACGTTATGAAATACACCACCGTGGGTGGAATCAATGGTTTTGACGGTTCAAAAAAAGAAGCCCCGAAAGCTGTGATAAAGAGTATCGATTAAACCGCTTTATTAATAAGAGAAGTTCACATGTCTGACATAAAAATTAAGATCACGGATCGCGAAGGGGTACTGCATGTTGTAGATGCACCTACAGATATGAACATGAACCTGATGGAGCTTGTACGCTCTTACGAACTGGCACCCGAAGGTACCATTGGGGTCTGTGGGGGAATGGCCATGTGTGCATCTTGCCAGTGTTATATCCGTTCTGATCACCATCTCCCGGAAAAATCGGATGATGAAGAGGCCATGTTGGCCGAAGCTTTTTACGTAGAAGCAGACAGCCGCCTGGGCTGCCAGATACACCTGGAACCTTCCCTGGACGGACTGGAGGTGACCCTGGCACCTGAAAGTTAAAAGGCCTATAGAACTGTAGGCGAGTTTTTGTAGTTTTAGCAAACTATTGAAACACCGGCCTTATGAGAATCCTTTTTTTCTTCCTTTTTATTTCCTTATTATCCTGTAAAACTGAACAGCGATCTCCCGAAGTGGAACGCTGGGAAGAGCACGCAGCAAATACGACCATAATCAGGGACAATTTCGGCATACCCCATATTTACGGAAAGACTGATGCAGATGCCGTTTTTGGATTGCTCTATGCCCAGTGTGAAGACGATTTTAACCGGGTAGAACAGAATTATATCTGGGCCACCGGCAGGCTCGCCGAAGTTGAAGGTGAAGAAGCCCTGTATAGTGATCTCCGGGCACGGATGTTTATGAGCAAGGAAGAGGCCATAGAATACTACGAGAACAGCCCGGATTGGTTAAAAGAGC
>JABDLH010000202.1 GCA_013003145.1 Flavobacteriaceae bacterium
GACTGGCATCATCTCGATATTATGGACGGCTTGTTCGTACCCAATATTTCTTATGGCATGCCTATCGTAAAGACGATTGCATCCCATGCCAGCAAGCCCCTGGATGTACACCTGATGATCGTAGATCCTGATCGCTATATCAGTAAATTTGCGAAGCTTGGGGCTTATATGCTTACTGTTCATGAAGAGGCATGTACACACCTTCACAGAACAGTTCAGGCCATTAAAAAGGAAGGAATGAAAGCAGGGGTAGCCCTGAACCCGCATACCCCGGTCAGTTCCTTGGAAGATATTATACAGGATCTTGACCTGGTCCTGATCATGAGTGTCAATCCCGGGTTTGGCGGTCAATCGTTCATAGAGAATACTTATGAAAAAATACGTAAGCTGAAGGAACTTATTTCGGCTAAGGGATGCGAAACACTGATAGAAGTTGACGGGGGCGTAGGATTAAAGAATGCCGGGAAACTCAAAGCTGCCGGCGCAGATGTGCTGGTGGCAGGAAGCGCAGTCTTCGGGAGTTCAGATCCCTCTGCCACTATCCAGGAATTAAAAGACAGTTAGTATTGATGGAAGTATATGATGTATTGATCGTTGGCGGGGGCCCCATTGGGATCGCTTGTGGACTGGAGGCAAAGAAAAAAGGATTGAAGTATCTCATTGTTGAAAAGGGCCCTATTGTGAATTCCCTGTTCAACTACCCCATCAATATGCAATTCTTTTCATCATCCGAAAAACTGGAGATCGCAGAGATCCCTTTTATCAGTAAAGAGGCAAAACCAAAACGAAATGAAGCCCTGGAATACTACAGGCGCATCGTCACTTCCAACCAATTGAATATCCACTTGTTTGAACGAATTCAGGGAATTGAGAAGAATGATGATTACTTCATCATTACCTCTGAGAAGACACGCTACCAGGCAAAGAATGTTATCGTTGCCACAGGTTTCTATGACCTGCCTAATAAAATTAATGTCCCTGGGGAAGACCTTCCCAAGGTATCTCATTATTACAAGGACCCCCATTTCTACGCCAGCCAGAAATTAGCGGTAATAGGCGCCAGTAACTCGGCCATAGACGCCGCCCTGGAATGCTGGCGAAAGGGTGCAGAGGTCTCTTTGATCATTCGTGGTCCAGAAGTAGGGCAACGGGTAAAATACTGGGTAAGACCGGACATCATTAACCGGATTGAAGAAGGTAGTATCCGGGCCTATTACAATTCGGTTGTCAAGGAAATAAGGCAGAACGAAATTGTCATAGAAACCCCGGAAGGGGAAACCGTATTAGAAAATGATTTTGTATTGGCTTTAACGGGCTATAAACCCAATTTCAATTTCCTTCAAAAGATAGGGATTAAATTATCCGATGACGAGAAGAAGCTGCCGGTATACGACCAGGAAACCATGGAAACCAATGTGCCCGGGCTTTACCTCGCCGGGGTTATTTGTGGCGGTATGGAGACCCACAAGTGGTTTATTGAAAACTCCAGGATCCATGCCGATATGATCATCGCCTCAATACTAGAGAAACAAAAGAATAAAGTGACTTCCTGAATTTGATTTCTAATCCTGACAGATCAGATCAAGGGCCAGGATTCGTATCTTAGGCTAATTACCATTCTTATATGATCCAGTCAGATACCACATATACGCCAACTACACAAACCACCCATCCCTTTGCCCAGCTCTTTAAAAAGCAGCAGGAGCAGATGCTACTCACCGGTAAGAGTTCAGCTCGGGAGCGGATAGAAAAACTGAACCGACTTTTAAAAGCGGTGCGCGAAACCTACCGTCTCCAGATTCAGGAAGCACTGTTCAAAGATTTCAAGAAGCCGTATACGGAGACCGATCTCACCGAGATCTACCCTGTTGTGCAGGAAATTAAACACTGCAGGAAGCACTTGCACCGATGGATGAGGAAACAAAGAGTAGATACTCCGCTGACGCTGTTCGGAACCTCTTCCTGGTATCGCTACGAATCTAAGGGAGTATGCCTGATATTATCTCCCTGGAACTTCCCCCTGAATTTAACATTTGGACCTCTGGTATCGGCCATAGCCGCAGGAAATACCGTAATTCTGAAACCTTCAGAAATGACACCCCATATTGCCGGGGTGATGCAGCAGATCGTAGAAGAGCTGTTCAGGGAAGAAGAAATCGCCATGGTACAGGGCGATGCTGGTGCCGCGAAAGAATTATTAAAGCTTCCGTTTAACCATATTTTCTTTACCGGCTCCCCGGGAATAGGAAAGAAAGTTATGGCTGCGGCAGCGGAACATCTCAGTTCTGTCACTTTAGAGTTAGGAGGAAAGTCTCCCGTGATCGTAGATAAGAGTGCTAACCTGAAAGCTGCTGCCAAAAGGATAGCCTGGGGCAAATTCATCAATGCCGGGCAGATCTGTGTAAGCCCGGATTACCTGTTGATCCAGGAATCTGTAAAGACCGAGTTCTTGCAACTGCTGGATCGGGAAGTGACCCAATTCTTCTCTGCAGACCCTAAAACTTCGGCCTCGTATAGCAGAATTGTGAATCAACACCACTTTAGGCGATTAAAGGAACACCTGGAAGACGCCCAGCAGCATAAGGCTATAACCCGGGTTGGTGGAAAACACGATGCAGATCAAAACTATATCAGTCCCACGGTTATCGAAGCTTTGCCGGATAGCGCCAGCCTGATGCAGGAAGAGATCTTTGGACCTGTACTACCGGTAAAAACCTATGTAGACCTGGGAGAAGCGATCACATATATCAACAGCAAGGAAAGACCTTTGGCTCTCTATATCTACAGCAACCAAAAAAAGCATATTAAGAGGATTCTGGATGAGACCAGGGCAGGCAGTAGTTGTATTAACTCCAATGTACTGCAGTACGCCAACACTAACCTGCCTTTTGGTGGGGTAAATAATAGTGGTATCGGCAAATCGAACGGCATCTACGGTTTCCGGGAATTCTCTAACCAGCGGGCGATATTAAAGCAGTATAACCGGGGCATAATACAATTACTTTTCCCTCCTTATACTTCATGGAAACAGCGAATTGCCGAGATTACGCTTAGGTGGTTTTGAAGTACCCGTATTCCCGACTTATAACACAGCAAAGGTCAATCTTATGTTTCTATGTGCCCTTGTAACTCTCACCTTACGGACGGTACGTTCAGTGGTTGGCAGTTGGCAGTTGGCGGCCTGCCCGAATAAGCCGCAAGGCTTGGGCGGGTTGGCAAAAAAACATTCCATAATAGCCTATAACTGCAATTAACAATCTACCCTTGTCCCTATGTCCCTATGTCCCTATGTACCTGTGTAACCCTGTAACGCTGCAACCTGGTAACCCCCGCCCGTACCGGACGGTACGTTCGGGCGGGCTGTAACCCTGTAACCCCGTAACAAATGAAACTGCAAGCTTCCTGCAGTGAATACACCTAACTTGAAGACGGGGCGGGGCTGGAGGCCCCGGTCTTCAGTTCGCAGTAGGCAGCAGGCAGTAGGCAGCCTGCCCGAATAGGCC
>JABDLH010000211.1 GCA_013003145.1 Flavobacteriaceae bacterium
CAAAGAAAAACGACCTGATCTCAAAGTAGAGGGACCGATACAATATGATGCTGCGGTTGACAGTAAAGTGGGCAGGAGCAAATTACCGGATTCCGAGGTTGCCGGGCAGGCCAGTGTATTTATCTTCCCGGACCTCAACACGGGTAACAATACGTATAAGGCCGTTCAAAGAGAAACAGGCGCATTGGCCATCGGTCCAATCCTGCAGGGCTTGAATAAACCGGTAAACGACCTCAGCAGGGGATGTACGGTTGAAGATATTTTTAACACGGTAATCATAACGGCAATACAGGAGTAAAATAAAAAATTAGACTAGCATCCTGGCTAGTCATCAGAACGGTGATCCATGAAAATACTTATTCTCAATTCCGGAAGCTCTTCCATAAAATTTAAACTCATCAACATGCCCTCTGAAGTCGTGATTTGTGATGGTATGATAGAACGAATTGGAAGCCCTGATGCCATTTTTAAGTATTCAAATAAGGACTCTGATATTACTGATACCAGGAAAATCAGCAGCCATAAAGAAGGGTTGGAACTCATTACCGGGACGATATCTGATGAGGAGATCGGGGTTATCCCCAGGGTGCAGGATATCACTGCCGTAGGTCACCGAGTAGTGCACGGCGGTAATACTTTTACCGATACTACCCTTGTGAATGAAGGTGTTATAGAAAAGATCAAAGAGCTCTCTAACCTGGCGCCGCTACACAACCCCCATAACCTTGAAGGAATTCAGCTCGCGGAAAAGATGTTTCCCAATGCAAAGCAGGTTGCCGTTTTTGATACGGCCTTTCACCAGACCATTCCCGCGAAATCTAAAAAATATGCATTACCCAAAAAATGGAATTCTGAATATGATATAGAGGTATACGGTTTCCACGGCACCAGTCATAAGTATGTAGCAGAGCAAACTAATTCATATCTCGGAAAGAAACATTCCCGGATCATTACTATCCATCTCGGGAATGGTTGCAGTATGACCGCAGTACAGAATGGTAAAAGTGTGGAGCACAGTATGGGTTTTACTCCTTCTAACGGACTTATCATGGGGACCAGGAGTGGAGATATAGATCCCTTTATCATTTTCCACCTAGTTTTCAACCTGGGATATGACCTGGAGTTGGTCAGGCACCAATTATTGAAGGAAAGCGGGATGAAAGGACTAACCGGGTATACAGACATGAGGGATATTCAACGTGAAGCCGGGGAAGGCAATCCGGATTGCCTCCTGGCATTGGAAATGAATGCCGTCCGAATTAAAAAATACATCGGGTCTTATGCGGCCGTTATGAATGGACTGGATGCGATAGTGTTTACCGCAGGTATAGGTGAAAATTCGGACGTCCTCAGGGAAATGGTATGTCGTGATATGCAATATCTCGGGATCGAGTTAGATCCGAACAAAAACCGGGAAAGGTCCGGTAAACTGAGGGAGATCAATACGAATAACTCCAGGGTCAAGGTTTTAGTGGTGCCTACTGACGAAGAACTGGAGATTGCCACCCAGGTATACAGTGTGTGCCAGGAGTTATGAGATAAGCTTTTGCTATTTCTCATTTCGCGAAAAATTCGGGTTTAATAGAATAGGAACTAGCGGTTTAAACTTATAAATCGGAGAATACAAGCTTTACCTCTTTCAAATCCCCAAGGTATTACAGAGTAAGTAGAATTTTTTTATCGTTAGATTTATGTAGTGTCTAAACTCGCTACTGTTTTGATAATCAAATTTCTACATGATCATTCCCGGATATTGCTGCTCCCTTTCATCGGCATTATATTATTTGGAATTTTCTATACCCTCTCTGCATTATATTACCCGGGCGGTTCCTGGCATCAACCCGAACAGCCGGGGTTTAGTATCTTCCATAATTATCTCTGTGATCTCCTCGATGAAAATGCGATCAACGGGGAACTGAACACCGGCCGTTTCTTCGCCAGGATATCCCTGGGCGTACTTTGTATATCGCTGATGCACTTGTGGATGATGCTGCCAGCACTTTTTAAAGGGAGACGTATCAACATGGTGGTGATGGTGGTAAGTGGAATTTCTGCACTGGGGGTTACGCTATTCCTCACTTCCGGCACTCATGATCTTATTGTACGGATTGCCGGGGTCCTGGGAACTATTGCTTTGGTTTCCTGCTATATAGAATTATGGAGATCGGGTTATATCATGCTATTCTTTTTCGGGCTCTTTTGCCTGCTTATTTTTGGCATGAATTACTATATCTACGAAACGGGTACTTACAGAACCCAGCTGCCGGTGATACAGAAAATAACATTTATATTAATACTGGGTTGGATGATGTTACTCAATAAGAAACTCTATCAAAAAGTCCGGGAATATAAGCGGAATACTATGAGTTAAAGGCTAGGTTTTATGCGACTGCTAAATGGGTTTACTGGGCCATCATTCCCCCGTCTACGACCTGAGTACAGCCTGTGATATATTTACTCTCGTCCGAAGCCAGGAACAGAGCCATCGCTGCAATTTCGGAAGATTCCGCATACCTCGCAAACGGGATAGAAGACTCAAACCCTTCTATAACTCCGCCCGGATCTTCAGGATTAATCACATTCTCTATCCTACGCATCATCTGGTTATTAACGGGTCCCGGATGTATAGAATTAACGCGAATTTGTTGGGAAGCAAATTCAAGTGCAGCCACCCTCATAAGACCAACAACTGCGTGTTTACTCGCGACATAGGCTCCTAAACCGGGAAAACCTTTTAAACCCGCCACCGAAGAAGTCATAATTACACTTCCTCCCTTCTTCATCCTGGGGATCACGTGTTTAATGCCCAACCAAACTCCTTTCAGGTTAACTGCCATGACCCTATCATAGATGTTATCAGGATAATCGGTAATCGGCTTCGAGGTACCTTCAATGCCGGCATTGGCAAAAAAGATATCGATGCTCCCAAATCGATCCAGGGTTTTATCTATATATCGCTGGGTATCCCTGGTGTCTGAAACATCGGCCGCGCAGATGGCCAGGTGGTCGTGATTGACGTTTTCTTGAATTTTATTAAGATCTTCCTGATCCAAATCAACCAGCATAACACATGCCCCTTCTTCCAGAAACAATTTAGCCGTTGCCAATCCTATTCCACCGGCTCCGCCGGTAATAATT
>JABDLH010000224.1 GCA_013003145.1 Flavobacteriaceae bacterium
GGATTATAATTACGCCACTGGTGAAAGTGGTGAGGCATTTGATCCGGCCCTGCCGGTGAATAACTCCAGGAATAATACAGGCCTGCAGGTGCTTCCGGAAGCTCAGCCAGCCTATGTCTATTATCCCTATGCGGAGTTCGCTGCCTTCCCGCAGGTGGGTAGCGGGGGCCGAAATGCTATGGCAGGACCTGTCTATTACAGCGATATTTACAAAGGAAAAAATGCATTACCCGATTACTATGACGGCAAGGTCATCATCTATGAATGGATGAGAGGCTGGATGAAGGCTGTTAGTTTATTCGAGGACGGATCCTTCAAGAAAATGGAGCCCTTTGCACCGAATATATCGCTGAACAACCTGATCGATATGGAAGTAGGGCCGGATGGGGCGATCTACCTCCTTGAATACGGTACAGGATGGTTCACCAGTAATGATAATTCCGGGCTGAGTTATATTGCATACAATCCCGGGAACCTTGCTCCTGAGATCAGTGGGCTGACCTTGGACCGCATATCGGGAGAACTACCATTAAAAGTAAGAGCAGAGGTGGATGCCCAGGATGGTGAAGATGATGATCTCACTTATACCTGGGACCTTGGAAATGGCAATCAACAACAGACTACCGAACCTTACCTGGAGTACATTTATGAGAAAGCCGGGACCTATAAGGTCAGTGTCCGGGTTTCTGACGGCAATGGGGGCGAAACAAGCAGCGAGAGTACCAAGGTAGTGGCCGGGAATTCCATGCCCGAAGTAACTATTGAGATCAACGGTGGACGCCCGTCCTTCTACCTGCCGGGTCGGCCTCTTCAATATGAGGTCAGCGTTTCGGATCCCGACAAGGATCAGCCGGTGAAGCCCGAAGACATCTATGTGTCTGTAGATTATATGCAGGGGATGGACAAGGTGAACCAATCCCTGGGACACCAGCAGGTTTCTGCCGCCATTACCGGGAAGGCCTTAACACAAGGTATGGATTGCAGGGCTTGTCATAAAGAAAATGAGAAGTCCATCGGCCCCTCCTACAGCGAGATCGCAGCCCGGTATAAAGAAGATTCAAAGGCCATGGTCTACCTCCAGAAAAAAGTGGTTGAAGGTGGCTCAGGGGTTTGGGGAGAGGTGATGATGCCGGCACATCCAAAACTGACGGCAGAAGAAACCCGCCAGATCGCTTCTTACATCATGTCGCTTTCGGGTCAGGAACGCAAAAAGTCCCTGCCTACCAAGGGTACTATTATTCCAGAGCGCAAAGAACCGGGTCATGTGATGGTCATTACCGCGAGTTATACGGATCCGGGCAGTGGAAATGCCCTGCCTCTTACAGGGGTCAGTTCAGTATCTATCCCGGATAACAGCCTGAATATGCAGGAGGATATGGTTGGTGAAGGGCTGACATTTGTACAGTACGGAGGAGCAGACCTGTTATTGATAGCTGGGAAAGCGGGATGGTTCCGTATAGACGATACCGATCTGAGCGGAGTTAAAGCGATTGTTGTAGCCCTGGGCTGGCAAGAGGCCCCGGCGATCGGGATGGAATTACAATTGAGGGTGGGAAGCCCGGAAGGAGAGGTACTGGCCACCGGCACCATGAGTGTGCCGCAAAGTGGGGAGGGCACTGCTGTTCCCCTTGTATTCAATAGCAGCCCGGAGGGGAGGCAATCACTCTTTATCACCTACAAGATGGCGGAAGCACCGGAGAGTCCGCTGGTCTTTGCCAGGATCATCTTCCAATAAATACGAAAGGGTAGCAAATCGCTACCCTTTTTTTATGAGGTCATTTTCAGATTTCTTCCTTTTCAATGTAGAAATTGGGATCCCATTGCAAGCCCGATGCTGAAGGAAGTTCTTCTGTCTTCCATTCAGCAGAAGGAAACAGCCAGTGTTCCCGGTCCCCGATAAATATACGTACCGGCATATCAAAATCTTCTACAATGTCTGTATAACGATACCGGATACTATTGCCATCAATCTTGTATTGTAACAAGGGGATATCCGTAGTTCTCAGGTACTGGTCAAAGAATGCAGAAAGGTCTTTTCCCGTTCTTTTACTCAGGTATTGTTCTACCTGCTGGGTTGTGACAGTCTGGTGGTAAAATTCCTCGTTAAGACCCCTGAGTATAGATCGCCACAATTCGTCATCTTCTATCAATTGCCTCAGGGTGTGGAGCATATTTGCACCCTTGTAATACATATCCCCTGAACCTTCTGCATTTACGCCATAGGGACCAATGATCGGCCGGTCGTTCTGTATGTTGGCCCTGGTTCCAACCACATATTCTGCTGCAGCTTCTTTTCCAAAGTGATAATCGAGGTAAAGGTTTTCCGAATAGGCCGTAAAGCTTTCATGTATCCACATATCGGCAATATCCTTATAGGTGATGTTGTTAGCAAACCATTCGTGTCCTGCCTCGTGAATGATGATAAAATCAAATTTCAGACCCCACCCGGTGCCGGATAAATCCCTGCCCAGGTATCCATTCTGGTACTGGTTCCCGTAAGTTACAGAACTCTGGTGTTCCATACCCAGGTAGGGGACTTCTACTAACTTAAAACTGTCTTCATAAAAAGGGTAGGGGCCAAACCAGTGTTCAAAGGCATCGAGCATCATCGGAACCTGCTTAAATTGTTCCTCGGCCTTCTCTTTATTATAGGGAAGTACGTAATAGTCCAGATCCAGCTTTCCCTTTTCCCCCTGGTAAGAATCCCCGAAATGAACGTAATCTGCCAAGTTTACATTAACTCCGTAATTATTGATGGGGTTATCCACGTACCAGTGGTAAGTAATGCTATTCGCCTGCTTTTCCGTTTTAAGAAGGCGTCCGTTACCGACACCTACTAATTCTTTGGGGGTGGTAATACGTATCGCCATACTGTCAACTTCGTCATACATATGGTCTTTGTTGGGCCACCAGACACTGGCTCCCAAACCCTGGTTAGAAGTGGCGACGAAAGGCTTCCCGTTTTTATCGGTTTTCCAGGAAAAGCCCCCGTCCCATGGAGCCCGTTTAGCTGCCCGCGGCTTGCCTTCAAAGAAAACCGTAAGCCGTTTTAATGCTCCTTCTTCCTGGGATGCTTCTAGCTTAATAAAATGGGCATTTCCCCTGGACTCAACCTCCAGTTCTTTCCCTTCCTGGGTAACCTTGATGATTTTCATCGGGGGTTGCAGGTCTATCTGCAGACGATCATTTTCCTCGAGAACCCTGTATTGTACCAGGTTACTTCCCGAGATAAATTTTTTATCAGGGTCTACAGCAACCTGCAGATCGTAATAGTCCAGGTCCCACCAGGCTCTTTCCGGGGTAATGCTACCCCTTAAGGTATCCTGTTCGGTAAATTCCTGGGAAAAGCCGGCAGATGCTATGCAAAATGCCAGCAGGGCAATATTGTATTTCCTCATTGTAGTTTTTCTAAAAGTGCTTTCCAGGCTGCATCATGTGCTTCCTTATTAGGACCAGACGTTTCTTCTGCACCCCTTCTCATAAATGCATGCCCTGCACC
>JABDLH010000228.1 GCA_013003145.1 Flavobacteriaceae bacterium
GGATACGATCCCGACAGAATTAGAAGCAGATACCACCATTCGCGGAACTATTGTAATCCGTTCATTCCAGGAAAGGGTACGAATCGTACCCAGGGGAGTGCAACTGAGTAACCCGGTCATCAGCTACAAACAGACCAAACCCCTGTTAAAAAAGGAGAAAAGATTCAGGGTACCCTCTTTCTGGGAGAAGAAGAACGAGATGAGCCTTGGAATGAGTGAAGTTGCTTTTGTAAACTGGAATGCCGGGGGTGATAATGCCATCACAGCTTTGGGAAGAATGAAATTTGAAAGGAATTTCAAGTTCCGATATGTCTCCTGGAAGAATCTTTTGGAAATGCGTTTTGGTTGGAATGCACAGGAGGGCAGAAAGTGGAGGAAAACAGAAGATGCGATCCGTTTCAGTTCCACCTTTGGCTATCGCCGGGATACGCTGACCAACTGGTATATCTCGGTCCGCACCAATTTTAACACCCAGTTTGCGGACGGTTTTAAATATCCCGATCGCACCACTCCTATTTCGCGATTCATGGCCCCGGGCTACCTTTTCCTTGGGGGCGGGGCATCTTATATATCGGCCAGTGATAATTTTAACCTTTATATTTCCCCCCTAACCCATAAAAGCACCTTTGTGCTGGACAGGGAGCTGGCCAACAAGGGAGCTTTCGGTGTGCAAAAAGCTGTCCTCGATTCGGAAGGCAATGTGATTGAACCGGGCAGCAGGTCCCTCACTGAATTTGGTTTCCTGGTGACCAATTCCTGGAAGACCCCGGTGATCAAAAATGTGAATATGGATCACCGGATCAGTTTTTATACCGATTACCTGAAAGACTTTGGTAATATAGACGTGGACTGGGAGATGAGCTGGGAACTGATCGTCAATGAATATATCAAAACCTCTATAGGCACTCATATCATCTATGATGATGACATACTATTTGACGTAGTGCAGGACGACGATGGGAACATCATCGATCCGGGTCAGCCCAAAATTCAGTTCAAGCAGCTGCTAACCGTAGGGGCAGTATATATCTTCTGATCAGAGCTGTTTACCACTGATCTTATTGTGGATATCTACAGCCCCACTATCAGATAGACTCGCTACATAAGTACTGGCATTCAGCAGGAGTTCATAATAGGAGCCCGATGTAGACCTGATCGCTGATGGCAGGGTCCTGAGCAGCAGTTTATCATAGTTACTGGCCCTCTCCTCTTTGGTCCGTACCAATGCACCGGTGTACACTTCCAGCAGATCTGACAATATCTTAAAGCCGGCGATCTCCTTTTCTACCACTTCCTTGGATTGGTAGATCTTTTCAACACTCAGGTCAATGATATCACTGATCTGGGCCTTGTATTTACTCTTATCCAGGAGAGATACACTGAATTCGCCCTTGAGGATGGCTTCCTCGTTCTCCATAAAGATCCTGGCTGCATCCTGTATCAGGGTATTGATGGCGAGAGCCCGGAGGTAACTGATGCGATCCTCCATAAACGGCATCTCCTGGTATTTCTTGGTATTAATGGTATCCTTAACCAATTTGATCAGGTATTCCAGGGCGTAATCCTCGGGGATAAGTCCAAGGTTGATCCCGTCTTCAAAGTCGATAATGGTGTAACAGATATCATCGGCGGCCTCAACCAGGAAGGTCAGCGGGTGCCTGGAATAGGAAATATCTTCGCCCTCCCCCGTAGCTTTTAATCCTAGTTCCCCGGCGACTTCCTTGAAAAAGGATGTATCCGACTGGAAGAAACCAAATTTCTTATCTGCGATGTGGGAGGTCGGTTTTTTGGGAAGTGATTCCTTTGGGTATTTCATAAATGCCCCAAGGGTTGCATAGCTTAACCTCAGGCCGCCGGTCACACCTTCCCGGGATGCTGTCAGCAATCGGAAACCGTTGGCATTTCCTTCAAAACTCACCAGGTCCTGGTATTCCTTGTCAGTCAGCAGTTCGCGATATTCTTTTCCCTGCCCGTTCTTAAAAAATTCACCAATGGCTTTTTCCCCGCTATGGCCAAAAGGCGGGTTACCGATATCATGGGCCAGGGCAGCAGCAGCGACGATAGCACCCATATCGTTAAAACGGTATCCATGGGTGTCTTGCAGTTGCGGGTGCTTTTTCAGCAATGCCTGACCTACCATTCGGCCAAGACTCCTCCCCACTACCGATACTTCCAGGCTGTGCGTTAACCGGGTATGGACAAAATCGGTTTTGGAGAGTGGGATCACCTGTGTCTTGTCCTGCAGACTCCTGAAAGCCGAGGAGAAGATCACCCTGTCGTAATCTACCTCGAAGCCCAAACGGGCCTCATCCTGTTCTGTACGTAAGCGTTTACCGGTATCCCCCTGTCTTCTTAGGGAGAGAAGTTGTTCCCAATTCATAGGTGTTAATTAAAGCCGCAATATACATTAAATCAATGGCAGGATAAGGAGAAGGTAATGTGCTAGTAACATTAAGTTAACCCCGTAACCTTTCCCTAACATAATGGTTATAGGGATTTAAAATTCAGCTAACTCCACAGTTACAATGGTGGGTGTTCTTTGCAACTTGAAAACAATTATGTTGATGAGAAGATTTTTTGTGTTGATGCTGTTATTAACAGCGGTGCAGATGAGTGCCCAATCTACCGGGACTATTACAGGAAAACTAATTGATAAAGAAGTAAATGATGAGCCACTGGCGTTTGCCAATGTGCTTTTAAAAGGAACAACAAAAGGTACCACATCAGATTTTGACGGTCTCTTTGAAATAGGGAATTTAGAACCCGGCAGTTATACGGTGGTATTCAGTTACCTGGGGTATGAGACAGTAGAACGAGCTGATGTTATTGTAGAAGCCGGGAAAGCGACATCGCTGGAAATACCCATGTCTGCTACAGAAGGTGTCGCCCTGGACGAGGTAGTACTTACTACGGTAGCCCGTAAGGATTCAGAAACTGCCCTTTTATTAGACCAGAAAAAAGCTGTTGAGATCAAGGAGAGTATTGGTGCCCAGCAATTGGGAAAGATCGGGGTGTCTGATGCCGCTACCGCTACGACCAAGATCTCCGGTGTTACCACCAGTGAAGCTTCCGGTGATGTATTTGTACGTGGACTGGGAGATCGTTACCTCTCCACTACCCTGAATGGACTTCCCGTTCCGTCAGACGATGTAGAACGCAAGAATATAGACCTGGGATTATTCCCTACCAGGGTGATACAGAATGTGAGTGTCAGTAAGACCTACGGTGTAGAATCTACAGCGGACCAGGCTTCAGGTACCGTCAACATCAGCTCCAGGGAATTAGCAGGATCCAGTGAGTTCAGTATCGGGGTGAATACCGGGATAAATACCAATGTTGCCCAGGACGGAGTCTATGACAATTTTAAGTTGTCTCCCAATTCGGCAAATACCGATTTCGGATTTTACGACCAGAGCAGGAACACCCTGCAATTGATCACTCAACAGGGATGGAACACAATTAAGCAGGAAAATCCTGTAGATTACGGTTTTAACCTGGTAGCCGGTAA
The DNA here is from genome assembly GCA_013003145.1 of Flavobacteriaceae bacterium. Classification (GTDB taxonomy): domain Bacteria; phylum Bacteroidota; class Bacteroidia; order Flavobacteriales; family Flavobacteriaceae; genus Zeaxanthinibacter. The sequence goes on from JABDLH010000228.1 coordinate 3,509, forward strand.
AAAATTCAAGGACAAGCTTGCTGTATTAGCCACCGCATCTCATAGTACCCGCTATAATTACGGGCAGGGTCTTTTCAGGCAGTACCGATCTAACTTTGTCGATGACACTATCACAGATGCGACTACCTATAATAAAAGGATTGTTAACTCGGGCTTACTGGATGTTACCTATTTTATCGACGACAAGAACAAGCTTAAGTCCAGCACCTTTTTGATCAACACCCTGGATGAATCGGTTTACGAAGGTGGCCGGAATGGTGAGGGAACTATATTTGAAGAAACCGATCCAGCAGAAGGATTGTTCCAGTTTATCCGTGACCAGAATACAAAGCAGACACGTTTACTGGTATCCCAATTATTAGGGACTCACTACCTGTCTGAAAAGAATACCCTGGAATGGGCAGGAGGATACAATTTCGTAAACGCCTCTGAGCCGAACAGGATTCGCAACGAGGTAAACTTTGACCCGGATGGTGATTTCGTACAACTGGGTAGAACCGGAGGCTTTCAGCAACGTAAGTCCAAACAGAATATCGAAGATGTAGAATTCAACGGTTTTATCAAGGATGCGCATAAGATCATCGATGAAGAGGAGAAATCCTTTACCGTGGAATTCGGCGGAAATTACAGGAACAAGACCCGTGATTTCGTCTCCCAGTTCATCGGTGTTGAGGAGGCTTCCGTGAACACCATCAACCCGACTTCTATAGACAACCTGGGTGGCATCTTTACCCAGGCGAATTTTGACAATGGCCTGTTACAATACAACATACTGCATCCGGACAGCTACGAAGGATCCCTTGAATCTAATGCAGCTTTCGCTGATTTTAACGTCGGCCTGTATC
>JABDLH010000287.1 GCA_013003145.1 Flavobacteriaceae bacterium
GCTCAGTCCAAATGGTCGCATCACCCGGTCCATCAGGAAAACGACCCGGCTCATATAACCCGACTCTTCCAGGAGGGCAATAAAAAGAAACAGGAATGCGATCTGTGGGATAAAGATCACGATACCCCCTATACCCGCAAGTATCCCTTCGGCTATTAGGTTTGTAAATACACCCGGGGGCAATGTTTCTTTAACCCATTCACTGGCCGCCGCAAATTGTTCATCGATAAAATCCATTGGGTAACTGCTCCAGTCGTATATGGCCTGGAAGATCAGTAACAGGATCATAAAGAAGATGATGTAGCCAAAAACTTTATGGGTGAGGATCTTATCCAAAGTAGCTCTGAAACCTTTGGCTGCCTTCAGGTCTACTTTATAAGTCTCTTTGAGGATACCGTTGATGAATTGGTACCTGAGGATGGTTTCTTTTTGTTGCAGCCTTTTTAATTCTGACTTGGATTTAATTTCGAACGAGGTCTCTTCTTTAAACCGTTTTTTCTGGATGGGCATAAAATTCACATCCTGGGTGATAACCAGCCAGAGTTTATACAGGTCTTCGTTGGGGAAGGTCTTTTTAAGCCGCTCAAAATAGTCCGGTGCGATCAGGGAGGCATTTACATTGGGCTCACTATCCAGGTTCTTATAATCGGCTATAAGTTCTTTAATGCGGTCTATGCCAATGTTCTTTCGCGTACTTACCAGTGCTATCTTGGTGTTCAGCTTTTCCTCCATCAAATCGATATCGAGGCTGATTCCTTTACGCGACATCCGGTCCGCCATATTGATGACCAGGATAGCGGGAATCTTTAAATCCTTGATCTGGGTAAAGAGCAGGAGGTTTCGCTTCAGGTTTTCCACGTCGCTCACCACGACCGCCACATCGGGGTAATCCTTATCGTTTTTATTCAGTAATAATTCTACGACAACACTTTCATCTAGGGAAGTAGTGTTAAGACTATAGGTGCCGGGAAGATCCAGTATATGTGCCTTAACCCCCCTTGGGAGTTTGCAGATACCCTCTTTTTTTTCCACGGTGATACCGGGGTAATTCCCTACTTTCTGTTTTAATCCTGTAAGTTGGTTAAAGACGGAGGTTTTACCGGTATTCGGATTCCCAATAAGGGCTACATTGATGTTTTTACTCATCTGGCCGAGAAGTCTTCAAGGAGATCCAGCGCTATATGGCGGGCCACTGATCTGCGGATGGCAATGTGTGAACCGTTCACGTTGATGTAGAGCGGATCCCTGAAGGGAGCTTGTTGCACCAACTCTACTTCGTTCCCGGGCAGGCAACCCAGTTCCAGGAGTTTAATGGGAAGTATATCCATGGCAAAATCCTTGATGATGCCTCTCTCTCCACGTTTCAGATCTGCGACAGTGATTTCCAATTCTTATTTAGATTGAATTTAATTAAGGGCAAAAATACAGGAAAAAGATGAAGATACACGCCAATTTGGTCGAAAAGTATGCCGGACAATAAGTTGATTCTGTCTTAGGATCAGTCGTCATAGCTCTCCCGAAGAATTTCAACATCGGCTAACAATCGCTTCATATCTTCGGAATCTGTACCATCATAAGTACCCCGGATTCTTCTTTCCTTATCCACCAGGACAAAATTTTCTGTGTGGATCATGTCAAATGGTCCGCCATTGCCGTCTTCCTGTACAACCAGGTAGGATTTTCGGGCCAGTTCATAAATTTCCTTTTTAGGGCCCGTGAGCAGGTTCCATTTCTGGTCATTTACCCCGTTTTCCAATGCGTATTCTTTTAATCTGGATACGGAATCGATCTCCGGCGTTACCGAATGTGAGAGCAGCATAACTTCGGGCTTATCCTGTAGTTCTTGCTGCAGCCCGGCCATATTCTTGGTCATGATAGGGCAGATGCTGGGGCAGGTGGTAAAAAAGAAATCTGCGATATAGATTTTGCCTTTGTAATCTTCCTGGGTGATGGTTTCCCCATTCTGGTTGGTTAGGGAGAAGTCGGCTATGGTGTGATATTTCCTGACCAGTTGTATGGTGCTGTCTACCAATTGGGCATCAAAATCGGCAGGTTGGTAGACCGGCAGGGTCTCTTCCGGTTTAAGGGCATTGTAGAAAAGGATGACGATAACAGCGGAGAGCAATATCATCACCAGGGCAAAGGTCTTGTATTTGGCAAAAAACGCCCGCATTGAAATTTTTTACAAAGGTACAGCAGGTGGCAGTAAGGGTCAAATTCTTTTCAGGCGGTAGCTGCCAAATGTTTCATAAAATCCCTGTAAGTACAGATTTTATGCTTTTGTAAGCGGGTGTAAAAGTGTACTTTTGTGCGTTAAAATATAAAAACCGTTTCATGGGATTGTTCACACAAATTGTCATGTTCGTCTTAATCATCTCAATATTGGTGATCCTTCACGAACTTGGACATTTTTTGCCAGCCAAATATTTCAAGACCAAGGTGGAGAAATTCTACCTGTTTTTTGATGTAAAATTTTCGTTGATCAAGAAGAAGATCGGGGAAACCGAGTACGGTATCGGCTGGTTGCCTTTAGGGGGATATATGAAGATCGCCGGGATGATCGATGAGAGCATGGATACGGAGCAGATGGCCAAAGATCCGGAGCCCTGGGAATTCAGGAGCAAACCGGCCTGGCAGCGCCTGATCATTATGCTGGGAGGTGTAACGGTGAATTTCTTGCTGGCATGGCTTATCTACTCTGCCTTACTTTTTAACAACGGGGACACCTACATCCCTGCTGACAGCTTAAAATACGGTATACAGGTAGACAGTGTCGGGGAGAAATTAGGATTAAGGACAGGGGACCAGATCCTGGCGGTTGACGGGAAAAGGACCAAGAAGTTCAACGAGGCCAC
>JABDLH010000307.1 GCA_013003145.1 Flavobacteriaceae bacterium
ACCTTGGGCAGGTACATCCGCCTGCCTTTTGCATTGGGTTCCTGGACAGGACAGACCAGTATCTGGTCCCCGAAGATAAACTCGTCTGTACGGAAATGGGTCTGGGGATCCTCCTGGTCGTAGTACACCAGGGATTTGATCATAGGCACATTATCCTTGGAGTATTTCCAGAACATGGTGTAGAGGTATGGCAACAACTGGTACCTCAGCTCGATGAACTTGCGGACGATCTTAGTGACCTCCGGGTCAAAAGACCAGGGTTCCTGGTCCCCGTGATCTCCACTGGAATGTACCCTGCAGAAAGGGTGAAAGACTCCCAGCTGAATCCATCTCGCGAATAGTTCACCATTGGGTTGCTCAGCAAAGCCCCCGATATCCGAACCCACGAAGGAATATCCACTGAGGCACATTCGCTGTACCTGTACATTGGCGATCCACAGATGCTCCCAGGTGGCTACGTTATCTCCTGTCCAGGTACAAGCGTAACGCTGTGCACCGGCATATGCGGCCCTGGTGATCACGAAAGGTCTCTTGGGGTAGACAAATTTCTTAACCCCGTCATAGGTCGCCCTAACCATCTGTGTCCCGTAAATATTATGTGCTTTCCGGTGACTGCAGGGATGACCATCGTAATTATGGCGGGTGTCCAAAGGTGCAGTCTTGGTCGGGACTTCCATTACTGCAGGTTCATTCATATCATTCCACACCGCGTGTACCCCGGTCTCGGCGATAAGTTCTTTATACAGGTTGGCCCACCACTTCCTGACTTCAGGATTGGTGAAATCGGGAAAGCTGCAGACACCGGGCCAAACCTTACCCCGCATCAGGGGGCCATCTCCCCTTTTACAGAAATAGTCGTTTTCCATAGCCTCCTGGTATACCCAGTAATCACGGTCTACCTTGATGCCCGGGTCTATCATAACGACGGTTTTGAAGCCATCTTTTTCCAGGTCCTGTATCATTCCCTTGGGATCGGGAAATTTATCCTTGTCCCAGGTAAAACAGCGGAAACCGTCCATATAATCAATATCCAGGTAAATGGCATCACAGGGGATCTTAAGTTTCCTGAACTGCTTGCCCAAAGCCCTGACCTGGCTGTCCGGGTAATAGCTCCATTTGGATTGGTGATACCCCAGGGCCCACAAAGGTGGTAGTTCCGGGGTGCCGGTGAGATCGGTATAAGCTTGCACCACCCTCGACATCTCAGGACCGTAAAAGAAATAATAATTCATTTCTCCTCCATCAGCCCAGAAACTGGTCACGTTCCGACGCTCATGAGAGAAATCAAAATGTGTCCTGAAGGTATTATCAAAAAAGATCCCGTAAGCGATCTGGTTATGCAGGCCGATATAAAAAGGGATGGCTTTATAGAGGGGATCCTGGTCCTTGCCATAAGCATACTGGTCCGTTACCCAGTTATTCACTCGTTTCCCTTTAAGGTTAGAATGGGTAGCCTTATCCCCCATTCCGTAAAAACTTTCTGATGCCTGGGTGATCTTACTCATCTTCACGGAATTACCCCCATGGGTGTAATTCTCCTCCCAATGGAATCCCAGTTCATCCTCGTTGATGATATTTCCTTCTTTATCAGAAATCTGGGTACGCATGGTCTTCTTGTCAATAAGTACACGGATGCGCCCCGTTTCTACCCAGTACTCGGTTTCCGTCTCCCGGAAGTCCAGGTGGTTATACCCCTTGATGGCATTCTCGCTGATCGCGTAGGAGAAGTCCGGCTGAAAAAGATGTTCTGTAGCATAACGAAACCGTACCGCACTGTTGCGGATCACGGTAAGTTCAAGTATTACCCCGTTAGCCGTGGTAAAATAGAATTTATCAGACTCCTGCTTAACATTAACTATCTCATTGGGATATAAATTCCCTTTGTATTCTAATTCTGTATTGGTAATCATGATTAATTCCTTTGTTGGTGTCGCAAAAGAAAGCTTAAATCCTTAAAAAAAGTAAGGAAGTTGTCATGTTTTTTCAACTATAACGTTAACGTAGAGCGTTTTCTCTTACTGAAATATCAATACCGAAAGTGGCGGTAAATTAACTTCTACCGAATTAGGCTGACCGTGCCAACTAGTCTTTGTCACCTTAATTGCCTTGTTGTGCATTCCGCTTCCACCGTATTTTTTATCATCAGAATTAAAGATCTCTGCCACAGCCTTTTTACCGGATGGCATCCCAATCCTGTAGTTTTCCCTGGGCACGGGGGTAAAATTGCATGCGACATATATATCGTTCTTTTTATCATGTCCTTTCCTGATGTAGGTAAGCACGGAGTTCTCTGCATCACCGTAGTCTATCCACTGGAAGCCTTCCGGGCTGAACTGTTTTTCGTAAAGCGCAGGGTAATTCTGGTAGACATGGTTCAATTGTTTCACCAGTTCCTGCATTCCGGAATGGAAATCGTACTTGGTCAGGTGCCAATCCAGGCTGTGCTGGTAATTCCACTCGGACGACTGCCCGAATTCCCCGCCCATAAAAATTAGGTTTGTACCGGGGTGGGTGAACATATACCCGAATAACAATCTGAGGTTAGCAAAACGCTGCCATTCGTCCCCGGGCATTCGGTATAACAGTGACTGTTTACCATATACCACCTCATCATGTGAGAAGGGCAGCATAAAATTCTCGGTAAATGCGTAAGTGAGACTAAAGGTAATATCGTTCTGGTGGTGCTTCCTGTACACGGGTTCTTTTTTGAAGAACTCCAGCGTATCATGCATCCACCCCATCATCCATTTCATCCCAAAACCTAGCCCACCCAGGTGTACCGGTTTGGTCACCCCGGAAAATGCCGTGGATTCTTCAGCGATGGTCTGTACCCCGTTGTAATTCCCATAGATGTACTCGTTCAGCTCCTTGAAGAATGAAATTGCCTCCAGGTTCTCATTGTTCCCGTAGATATTCGGTTCCCACTCTCCTTCCTCCCGGGAATAATCCAGGTATAACATGGAAGCCACAGCATCTACCCGCAGACCATCTACATGGAACTGATCCAGCCAGAAACAGGCATTGGAGATCAGAAAGGCTCGCACTTCGTTCCGGCCGTAATTAAATATGAGGCTTTTCCAGTCCGGGTGGTATCCACGTCTTCGATCCGGGTGTTCATAGAGGTGTGAACCATCAAACATACCCAGCCCGTGGGCATCTTCCGGGAAATGTGAAGGCACCCAGTCCAGGATGACGCCAATGTCGTTCTGGTGCATGGTATCTACCAGTTTCTTAAACGCTTCCGGGTTTCCGAAACGCGAGGTAGGTGCAAAGTAGCCCGTAAGTTGGTATCCCCATGACGGATCGTATGGGAATTCCATCACCGGCATAAACTCTACGTGTGTAAAGCCCATTTCTTTTACATAACTCACCAATTCATCAGCAAAAGCCTCGTAGCTCAGGAACTTATTATCATCTGTGCGTTTCCAGGACCCCAGGTGTACTTCGTAGACAGAATAAGGCCTGTCTAACCCGTTTTTTTCTTCCCTGTAGCCCATCCAGGCTTTATCTTTCCATTTATAATCGCCTTCCCAGACCACGGAAGCAGTTTTGGGAGGTTGCTCAGAATAGCGGGCAAAGGGATCTGCTTTCTCTGTGGTCATGTCCTGGTTGTGCGATCGGATCTTGTATTTATAAAGATTTCCCTTGGCCACGCCGGGTATAAAGCCTTCCCATATACCACTCTCGTCCCAGCGAACATAAAGTTTATGATCCCCTTCTAACCAGTAGTTAAAATCCCCGATCACGGAAACCGACTTGGCCGTGGGGGCCCATACCGCGAAGTAGGTTCCCTTTTCACCATTGAGTTCCATGGGGTGCGACCCTAATTTGTCGTATAAACGATAATGCTTCCCTGATTTAAAAAGGTTAATATCATAATCGGTGAATAAACTGTGTGGAATAACTTTTCCCATATGTTAATTGTTAGTCTCGTTAATAATACTCATGATCCCTTCTAAAGGAATCACCGCCCACTGTGGCCTGGAATTCATTTCGTAACCCAACTCGTATACGGCCTTTTCAAGCATGCAATAGCGCAGTATAAATATCCGTTCCTGGGTATAGCCGATATTAAGGTTGTGTTCCTGGATCAGGCTCACGTAACGTCCCATAAATACCCCGATAAAGTAACGGTATAAGATCTCCCCGGCTTTGAATAATTCATCTTCGGAATAAGGGAAATCCTTTCCCGAATTAAAAATGGTCGCATAAATGGCGTAATGGAAAGACCGGAAGATCCCGGCAACATCTTTCAGGGGAGGCTGCTTGACCTTCCTGTCTCGGATCGTGCTCTCCGGTTCCCCTTCAAAATCGAGCAGGTAAAAATCATCCCCCTGGACAAGTACCTGTCCCAGGTGGTAATCCCCGTGTATCCTGATCCGTTCACCCTTTAATTTTGTCCAGTCAAACCTTACAAATCGTTGCCGTATATCGTTTTTTTGCTCCAGGAATTTCTCTGCCAGCATCAGGGAGCGTCCCTTTAGCCTGTTCATGTTGTTTTCGACGATATTGAGGCGGTTCTGGAACTGGTACAACAGCCGGTTCTTAAGCCATACCTCGTAGTCCCCGTTAAAATGAGCCGGCGTAAAGGCGGTATCGCCGAATTCCGAGCCCAGTGCAATATGCATTTCTGCTGTCCGGGTGGCTAAGGTCTGTAGTTTTAGAAAGAGGTTAAGGCCAACCCAATCAATGATCTGCGGGGGCACATCATTGATTTCCAAAGATTTGAACATCTGTGTCCCGGGCAGTTTATCTATACTGATTCTTTTTGCAGATAGGTTTCCAAAAACAACCTTCAGTT
>JABDLH010000308.1 GCA_013003145.1 Flavobacteriaceae bacterium
GGATGTCAGCACCTAGGGTGGTGATGAATGCTTTCCCTGCTGCTTCACCAGTCCCGTTAAAGGTCCATTTGTTCGTCCCGTCCAATACGTTTTGAATGGACCAACCATTGGGCATACCATCGTTAGAGAAGGTTTCCGTGGCAAGCAGATCAAAAGGTGAATTTCCTGTTCTCGGGGCAAAGTCATTATCCCCTATAGAGAACTCCTGCTTCAGGAATTGCCCGTTGTAAACAAAAGACAATACAATCGTTTCAGTTTCTTCAACCACTGCGTCATCATAAACGGTCACAGTGATACTATTGGTTTCAGAACCGTTGAAAGTAAAGGACTGCCCGGAAATGTCGTAATCCTGGCCGCGGGTAGCTGTGCTTCCTGCTGTACTTACGTTGATCGTTGTTCCTTGGGGAACTTCTACACTTCCGATCAGAACGTTATAGGTATTTACATCAGCACAACCGTTAACCGTATTATCTTCGGAGAAGATCAAGACGTTACTGTCGCTGAAGGTAATGGTATTAGGATCTCCGGCAGAAAAAGCCTCACCTATATCTACGGCATACCAGGCATTGGTCGTCTGAATTTCTTCATTAGAACCGATACCATAAAGTACCTGTGCTGCGAAGATGGAGGCCTGCCTCATATCGATAAACTTAGCATTAGGGGAAAGCATGGTCTCAGCCAGGTAAGAGATGGCAGAAGCTTTGTCAAAACCAATTCCCTCTACTTCGTACTGGCGACCACCGTCAGAAACCTGGTCATCACTGGCTGCTTTTCCACTTCCGGCGGAAAATGCCTGTCCACTGCCGGTTACCAGGAGGTAATACCATTTGTTGAGTACGCCACTATTGGTGTGAACCCCGCAATAGTCATTCGCAAGTGTAGGCGTCCCACACTCCGGCTCCTGCCAGTTAGCACCTCCGTAAGAATCCGGATCTCCGGCCGCTTTAGGGTCGTCCATCCATCTTAAGGCTACTGCATTAGGATCACCGGGCTGTAAGCCACCATCACGCTCATCGATCTGCTCACCAATTCCCCATGGGTCATAGTTAAGTGAACCATCAATTTCGGTCAGTACATATTGTTCTACTGCGGCTGCCCAGATATCGGAAAAACCTTCGTTCATGGCACCCGACTCTCTTTGGTAAACCAGGTCTGCAGTGAATTCACACACTCCATGGCCAATCTCGTGTGAGCATACATCCATCGAGGTCAAGGGAGCAAACGATCCGTCAGGATTCGTACCTCCCTGGTAGCTACCATCCCCGTAGGTCATGGCGGAACCATTCCAGAATGCGTTGTCATACGCATCCCCGTAGTGGACATAATTAAAGACTTTTGTTCCCAGGTTGTCATAACTGTCACGGTTGTGTTTCTCCTGCCAGTAATTCAGCACGATCTCCGCACCCCAGTGGGCATCGAGGGCCACGTCATCATTGTTCTTCTCGTTGGCTACCGGGTAAGGGTTGGTTACCGAGAAGTTATCCTTGCGATGTTCTGCAGCAGTCCAGTTATTATCAGCAGTTTCAGGGTTTAAGAGGTCCCCGTCCCCGTCATAAATAGGTTCAGATAAGGTGTATATAGCTGGAACACTAAGGGGAAGTCCACCGATGCCCTCCATGGACCGTGTTTCATTTGCCACCCCTGTAGGTGTAGTTCCCTTAAGGACATACATACCGTTTTCCAGGGAAGTATCAAACATCCTGGTACCGGCATAGCGGGTGTCTCCCTGGGCTGCCATCACCGGTACCGGCCGCTTATTCTTCCCGGCTTTGCCTACCATGTTCCGGATCTCTTCCTTTCCATGGCCATCGGCATGTTTAATGATGGCATCTAGCAAAAGTACCTGCCCGTTGTTGGCATCCACGTAAATGTCCGCACGGGATAATGGCTCAGCAGCATAAACGTTGAATTTATAGGCTAGTGCAAGATCTACTGCATCTGTAAGGTAATTATCTACAAATACCAGTTCACCCGTAGGATATACCTCATTGTAGGCCGCTGTGATCTCCGGGGAGTTACCAAGGCTTTCAATATATTCCCAGGCATAAAGACTAGCGCCCACATGATCCAGTGCCTTTTGCAGGGCGGCAGATTCGCTTAAGGACGCAGTTGAAGTTATGGAAGCAGGTAAATTGTAGTATTCGGCTGTAAGGCCATATACAATTCCTTTCCGGGAGGTAGCCTTAAACACCCCGTGCTCTACTTTGATCCCGTTAGTGACCTGCTGGTATTTATCCACCTGTACACCGTTGGTGTTCATGCTGGAAATTTTGTTGAATACTGTTTCATTCCCGACACCCATGGCAGCTCGCAGGAAGGCAGGGACATCGTTAACGCCGAGAGTAGCCCCGGAGGTATTCATTTTTATGATAGACGGTGTACCGCGAAGCGGTTCCATCGTAAAGGAATTCACCCGCTGGTCTTCGGACAAGTTTGTCGAAATATCCTGTGAACTGGTCTGTGCCTGCAGGCACATCATACCCGAATAACAGGATAGGGCGGTGAGAATTAGTTTTTTGGGTAATAGTTTTTTCATAGAATGAAAAATTTAGTGGGTTAATAATAAAAAGGGCTTTTTAGAAAATTTTTTATAATGAAAACTAAGTTTGACTGAGAATCCATCAAATTTCCAAAGTGCCCAAAATAAAAGTTAAAATTAACATTTGGGCTGAGCGGCAAATAAAATCGATGAAATGCACGAAATTTTTCGGTTAAATTGATGAAAATCATAGTTTGTTTAGACCGAATCATATATATCCAGGCCCTATATTAATTGACCTTAAGGAACAAAATGTGCTCAATAAAAAAATCTTTGATTCTTTGCGAAAACGTTTTCGTAGAAAATTGCGAAAAGCTTATCCGTTGTTACGTATGAAACACGGGCGCGCTGTATTTGTTAAAATTATAACAATTAAGCTATAGGAAAATACATGTTAAATTAAGAAAAAGTCTATCCCGAGTTAATTTATGATCATAAATCGACAAAATACAAGGGGCTAATAC
>JABDLH010000004.1 GCA_013003145.1 Flavobacteriaceae bacterium
TCGCGAAACTGCCGGTTCATCTCCTGCTGAAATAACAGTATTTCTTCCTCAGGGGTTTCGGCCGATTCAGGGGTAATCGCAGGAGTATCATGATATTTTTTCGCATCCCTGCACGATACCGAAACGATTGATATTAATAAGAATAGGAGTACTGTCCTGAACATGCCTTTGTTTTCGGCTAAATTACAATATCTGTTGATGAGCGGCAAAGTGAAAACGAGCAGGAAAATGAATACCTTTAAGCACTTATAAAGGAAACATGACACTACGGAAACTACTTTTATACCCCGCTTTAATTTTTTGTATCCTCTTTGCTACATCATGTAAAGAGATGGCTGCAGAGCCTGCCGGGGAAGACGCAGTTTCTACTCGAACCGAATTAGATCCGGAGAATTACAACGTGGCCTTCCTAATCATGGACGGCACTTACAATACAGAATTGACAGCACCATTCGACATCTTTCAACATACCAAGTACCGTGAGGGGATCAGGGCCATGAACACATTCCTGGTGGCTAACACCAAAGATCCCATCACTACTTTTGAAGGCATACGACTACTACCCGATTTTGATTATACAGCAGATGAGCTGCCCAGGATAGACATCCTGGTCATTCCCAGCGCAGAGCACCACCTGGACACTGATCTAAAAGACAAAGTGATGCTGGATTTTGTTAAAAGGATCGATGCGGAAGCGATGTATATGACCTCTCATTGTGACGGGGCCTTTGTACTCGCAGCAGCAGGACTGTTGGACGATAAAGTTTCCACGACCTTCCCTTCCGATATTGATACCTATCGTGAAAAATTTCCCCAATTAGATGTAAGGGAGGATGTGCTGTTTGTGCACGATGGCAAATACATTACCTCTGCAGGAGGGGCCCGGAGTTTTGATGCGGCACTCTATCTTTGCGAGAAGCTTTACGGTGCAGCCGTTGCACGTTCCCTGGCCGGCGGTTTAGTGATCGACTGGAACCTTCAAAAAGTACCCCACCTTATTCTTCAATGATCTCGTAGCGGGCATCTTTAAAATATTCAGCGATAATGGCATTGAATTCGGGCGTGATCCTCAATAAAGCCGTATGCTCAAGGTTGTATAATACTTCCTGGTCACGGTAGCCGGTTTTCAGCAATTCCTCCAAATAGAACAAGGCAGTTCCGTAATCATCCAGTTTTGCACTCTGGGAGATCACAGCAAGGTAATACTCAGGATTCCCGGGCTCTGTGATCGTCTTCATCATCTGCAACAGCAATAGTGCCTCCTCATCCACATTCTCCTCCCGGCTGACGATCAGGATATAGTCTTCTATATAAGCATTGATATAAGCACGTAGCCTGGCTGCCAGGTCCCTGGAATTCTCCGAATCCTTCTGCTCTAATTTATCCAGGGATTCCATCTGGAATTTCCACCATCCCAGGTTGTTGTAATTATAGGTAGCAATATCTTCTTCCAGGTAAAACTCGTAATCCTCTTTTCTTAAGGTTTCCTGGAAAAAAGTATTCTTTTCTTCCCTGCGTTGTGCACGGAAGCGCGAATCTTTCTTGAGTTTCTTGATCTCGTTCTTCAGTGAATCCAGTTCCATTTGCCCGCCATAGGCCTGCAAAAGGTCCTCCATCTGGCTGTAAGCATTCAGCAGCTCATTCTTTTGCAGCAATTGCCTTACTTCGATAAGTTGGAAATCGTAGCTGTTTTCCAGGAAGGTTGTATCCGTAGGTATTACGCCTTTCTCCATCGCTTCCAGGGTGAATAATTGAAAGGCTTTTTCCAGGTAAGACTTAGGAGGCCATTGGTTACCCCCGTCAAAAACAAAAAGGTGGTTAGGATATTTTTTGCGATCCAGCTGATCCATGGTTTCCCGTAGTAATGGGTAATTAAAGTCTCGTTTCCCTACAATTCCAATAAAGTAAAAAGGTTTTTTATCATTGAGCACCTCCAGGGTGGGCAGGGCTGCCCCGCTTACCACGGCACCGGATAGTTTTGGCAGGAATACCGGAACAAGGGAAGCCAATTGCCCCCCTTTACCAAAGCCACCGGTATACATCCGCTTTACATCTATAGGCAGCATAGCCGTAAACTGATCGATCATCCGGTTGGTCACCAGCATATTCTGTGCAATAGCCAGGCTGTCCCGAACATTATTAGGTGCAGCCAGAATATATCCTTCTTTCTCTGCCGCTTCCTGGAACATCCCTATGGCTTGGCGTCCCCTGCCCTCCGACTCGAAGACGAAGAGTACCGGCCATTTTTTTTCCATGCTAAAATCTTTAGGCAGGAATACGGCCATGGATTCAGATCCCTCCGGTCCTATCGGAACAGAATCTGTGATCACACCTTTTTTTATACTGGTAGATTGCCCGCTTATCGCCTGGAATGACAATAAGATGGACAGGAAAGTGAATAATATGGTTTGCTTCATGAAAGTCTTTGCATCAAATATCCGGCCAAAATTTCCCCAGGGCCCCTACCTGTAATGGAGTCGAAGATAATTATGGAATCGGAAAATCAATTTCTATAGAAAAATACGCAATAATTTAATAGCCCTTATACCCCGGCCGGATTTAAAGGCAGTGCGTTGTATATAAACCAGAACACCTCAGGAACGGGCTTTTTTCAGGATGGGCGCCTGGGAAACCACGTCCGATAGTATAATATGCGTCCTGGTCTCACCGTATTGGATCAGTTTATCTATGAACTTCTCCAGGTGAAACTGGTCTTTCAGTACCACCTCCATAATAATGTTCTCATTACCAGTGATACGGTAACAGTTCACCACTTCCTCCAGGGTTTTCACCATATCCAGGAAAGGTTTAAGTTTTCCCATAAAGGCCCTGAGGGTGATAATTGCTTTTAACTGGTAACCCGCATGGGTATGGGAGATCTTAGCCTTATATCCTTCCAGTATCCCCAGGTCTTCCATCTTCTTAATACGCTCTGCCACGGCGGGTGGTGTAAGCCCAACTTTACGGCCGATACTGGCAAAAGATTCGCGCGAGTTCTCCTGCAGACATTGCAGTATACCCCAGTTCAGGTCATCAATTCGTATATTCAAAACTTTATAGTCTAAAAAATCTTTATTTATAAGTCTAAATTACAAATTCTCTTTTGATTGAAAAGATATTATTGCGATTTTGATGGTATTTTTAATATGCTAATTGCTTTGAAAAAAATGTCATCTAATAATTTACGATCCGTACCGGTTTACCGGAAAGCACTGGAACTCTGTATAATGAGCAGGGAACTGGCTTCCTATGTCTCTAACAAAGACCTGCTGCACCTATACCAATCCAATAGCTTAAGGGATATTATGGCCGATGCCATCCTGGCTGATGCCATCCTGATCCCGCAGCAGATCGCAAGGGCAGAATCTTCTAATTCCCTGGCCGTTCGCAGGAAAAGCGCCCGGTTTATCAATATCATGACCAGGAATATATTGTCCTATTGTAACGGTCTTGAAAAGGACGGAGTAAAAGAGAAGGAATACCTCAACCTCTTACGAAAAGAAATCCGCAGTTTCCGTCGTTCTTTTAAGAAATGGAGGAAGGCGATTGGTCCTGCAGGTTCCAGTGGCAGCTGGGGCTTTAATGACTACCTGTATTAACAGCACATTCAAAATCTCAAAATAAAAACCCGGCCGGGCTGTAAACAGCATTGGCCGGGTTTTACTTTTAAAGCCCATGGTTTTCAGGCAGCATTACATATTCCTCCTGTACTGCCCACCCACGTTAAACAAGGCCTTGGTGATCTGCCCCAGGGAACAGAATTTAGTCGCTTCCATCAGTTGTTCAAAAATATTCTCATTCTGAATAGCGCTTTCCTGTAGCAATTGTAATTGTTCCTCTGCGGAGTCTTCGTACATCTTGTGTAATTGCTCCTTGGTATTGATCTGCACTTGCTTCTCTTCTTCGGTAGCCCTGATCACTTCTGCAGGCAGCACTGTTGGTGAACCTTTAGAACTCAGGAAGGTATTCACCCCGATGATGGGGTATTCCCCGGAATGCTTCAGGGTTTCATAATACAGGCTCTCTTCCTGTATCTTGGTGCGCTGGTACATG
>JABDLH010000048.1 GCA_013003145.1 Flavobacteriaceae bacterium
GTAGTATTGTTGGACGAGATCGAAAAAGCACACCCGGATACCTTTAATATCCTGTTACAAGTGCTGGACGAGGGCCGGCTGACCGATAACAAAGGCCGTGTTGCCGATTTTAAGAATACCATCATCATCATGCCCAGTAACCTCGGTAGCCATATCATACAGGAAAAGTTTGAGGAAAACCCCGATTTCTTCAGCGCTACCGAAGCAGCCAGGGTCGATGTCCTGGGGCTGTTGAGAAAAACCATCAGGCCCGAGTTTATCAACAGGATTGATGATATAATCATGTTTACCCCATTGAACATGAAAGATATCACGAAGATCGTGAGGCTACAGTTGAACCAGTTGAAAAAAATGCTCGAAAAACAGCATATCACCATGGACGCCACCGAAGATGCCGTTGAATACCTGGCAAAATCCGGGTTTGATCCGCAATACGGGGCCAGGCCTATAAAAAGGGTGATACAGAAAGAAGTGCTCAACGCGCTTTCCAAAGAACTGCTCAGCGGTAAAATAACCGCAGACAGCATCATCCTTATCGATTCTTTTGATGAAGGACTGGTCTTCCGCAACCAGACTGAAATGATCTCCTGAGAAGCAGATTAGTTTCAAATAAAATGATACCCCTGTTGTTCATAAAACAGGGGTATTTTTTTTTCAATTATATACCATGCAGTATATAGATTTTTTATATTCGTAATAAATAGCCGGGCATGACCACTAAGGCCGAAAGGACCACCCAATTCATCATCGAGACCGTTGCACCTATCTTTAATAAGCACGGATATGTTGGAACAAGCATGAGCGATCTTACCGAAGCGACCGGGCTTACCAAAGGTGCTATCTATGGCAACTTTGAAAACAAGGAAGCATTGGCATTAGCGGCATTTCAATACAACAGTTCACGCTTGTTAGAGGCTGTGGATGAAAAATTGCAGGTTCCGGGAACGGCTTTGGATAAATTGTTTTCCCTTACCGCCTTCTTCAGGCATTACGATGAATTTACCCGTGAAATGGGAGGCTGCCCTATCCTGAATACAGGGGTGGACGCCGAGCATAACAACCGCTTGTTAGCGGCGGCGGCGAGAGAAACCCTGGTCACCATTGAAGGCAAGATAGCCCTGGTGTTAGAGAATGGCGTAAAGAATAATGAAATAAAGCTGCCTGTTCCTCCCTTGCAGTTTGCCAGGCAACTTTACACCATGATCCTTGGTGCTGTTTCCTCGGCTACGATCAGCAGGGATCGGAAATACCTGCTAAATACCATCGCGTACCTGGAAGTCCTGATCAGGAAGGAGATCGGGAAATAATCAATTTCTTTTTCGTTATCCTTACTCCCCTACAACCCTGAAAATCCATAGTTTATCCGGGTATTTCCCATTCATTTTACCATCGCGCTGCTCTCGTGCTTCGTCAATAGACCTGTAGCGCCCCAGGTAAACGTAGTTATACTTATTTTCTGAACGGTAGAACGATTTGGGATCAAGCCCCATCTGGCTAAGCTTATTTACAAAAATATCGTGGTATTTCTTTGTACCAAAGACATTGGCAATCAGGTAGAACCCGGGAAGCAGCCCTCCTGCTCTTTCAACTTCCTCGTAGCGTTCACCTGGTCTGCGGGTAACTTCTTCTGCGACTTCGGCAGATTCCTGTCCTGCTGTCTGATCAGCAGCAGGTCTGTCCTGATCGCGCTCTCGAGCCGCTGCCAAGGCGGCTTGTTCGCGTACCCGGGCCAGGGAATCCTTGATTTGTTCCTGCCTTACCTTTTGTTGCTGCACTACTCTACGGGCTGTTTCAGCAGCATCTATTGAATCGCGCTCTCGCTGCTTGCGTTTCTTCCGTGATTCTACATCTGCTTGTGCAGTCTCTTCGGCAATACGCGCCATTTCAATAAAGGCCTGTCGCTCCTTTTCAAGGCGGCTGAGTTCGGCATCATTCTCGTCGGTATTTTCTTCGCTGGCCAACTGGGTCTGCGATCTTACGTCTTGCTGCCCGGGCGCAGACTCCAGGGTTAACAGGACCTGCTCCCCTTCTTCTTCTTCATCAAATCCAACAACTCTCCTTCTTAGATCGTTGGGTCCAAATGAATAAGCAGTCACAAATTCGAACGTTGTAGAGTTACCTTGCAATTGCTGATCCCCACCAAATTCGACCAGGGCTCCGATAGAAAAATTCTTCAGGAAACGCCCACCGGCACCTGCAGACAGACCGTAGAAATTATTATAACCCAATTGTCCCCAGAATTTGGAGGTTGATAACAAGGTGGTAAACCCTACTTGGTTATCCGCATCCGGCAGCGAACGGATATATACCATGGGCCTGAGGTAAGAGGTCCCCGGCATTCCAATGGCTAATGGGATATCGTAGCTGGCCAGCCCGGTATAGACATTATTAGCACCCGGATCCTGCCCGTCTTTACTGAGGTTAATATCGATGAGGTTTTCGGCTACAAGCCCAAAGCTAAAATCATTAATGCTATATCGGAGACTGGGAGCTAATCGGATAAGTGTTTGGTTTGGAATATCAAACTGGGGAAGGGGCATGTCCGGGTTCTGTTGAAACCTGGTATCCCCTGCCTCTTGCTGAAACCCGAACAGGTTTAGGCCAAAAGCCAGGTCTGATGCTGCGTTTATATTGAACGTTGCTGCGTAGTTCAGTACGGCCCCGGTTTGTATAAAGGAACCTGTATTGTGCTGAAAAAATCCAATCCCGGCAGCGGAGGCCGAGTTAAGTTTTGCAGAATAATTGAAGAATAAGGTGGTGGGATCTCCATCGATGGTTTGCCACTGCCAGCGCGTCCATAGTGCCAGGGACTGTTCACTCTCCTTATCCAAGGATGCCGTTGGGTTCAGCAGGCTCTGGTTATATTGCGTAAGATTGTGCTGTCTCAGATCTGCAGGCAGACCTGTGGCCTGGGCCATGACAGCCAAGGGAGCAAAAAACACGGAAATCCAAAGCCAAGGTCTCAACATATCCGGGGAATCTCAAGGTTATTTATACTATTTTTACCAGTAATCTGTTAAATAGTATGTAGGTAAATTTATACAAATCTAATATGAAATCCTTAAAACTACTCAGCTTCTCTCTTTTATTCATCGTATTAAGCAGCAGTTGTAAAGACGAAAAAACAATTCCAACTGTGGAAAAGGAGCCTACGGTATCTACCTATTACCTGATCCGACATGCTGAAAAAGATCGTTCTAACCCGGAAAATTCCGATCCGGAATTGACACAGAAAGGACTGGGCAGGGCCATGCACTGGGCAGAGATCCTGGATCAGGTTCCACTGGATGCTATTTACAGTACAGATTTTGAAAGAACTTCCATGACAGCCGCCCCGGCTGCTGTAAAACAAGACATTACGGTACAGTACTACGATCCATCTACCCTCAATCTTGAAGAATTTAAGCAGCAGACCCAAGGGATGAACGTCCTGATCGTGGGTCACAGTAATACCACTCCTAAAATGGTGAACCAGTTGATCGGTGAGGAGAAGTACCCCGATATGGATGATTATGACAATGGCAGCCTTTTTATCATACAGACCGTGGGGAATAAAACTACCTCACAAGTACTGGAATTTAATTGTAATTGTCCGGATTGACAATGATCTGACTAATCTCTATTTTGGATAACAATTCCAATTGATCATTCAGATACAGGCTGTCCAGTTTCCGTAATTCAGGGCTGCTTGTAGAATCGGGCTTGTAATTATTGTAGTCTACAAAACGTATCCCCCCTACTCGCCTGGGGTTATAGGCTTCCCTGAAGCGCATTCCACCGCCATTAACCTGGTATTGATAGGCAAGGTAATCCGGTTCAAAGGTCTCCTTGTTGATCCAATAAACAAAGATGTCTTCAAAATCCTGCCCACCCCCTTCCTGGTCAAAGGTCACTTTTATCTTATAATACTCCTTGTCCCCGATTTTAATGTCCCCGATAAGCTCTTTATTCACTGCTTTATCATTTAAGCCATGGGGCAGGTATGTAAAATAATGCACAGAATTGATCGCTTCTGAATATATGCTTTTTACTGAGTCGGTTAAGGCAACCACGCTGTCATTGATCTCACGACTCACTTCACCACGGCGGAGAGCATCGACGATCACGGCGGTATCTGTGACCAATATCCTCTTCATTACTTTACGTCCATCCTGTTTTTCCAATACATAATCCTTATCCCTGAAATGAAAAGAAATAAAGCTGTTATCGTACAGTTCTCCGCCGGCGTTCTCAATAGACTGATCAACGATCTCCTGGGCCGTAAGCGGTTTTTCTTTTTCTTCCCGGCAAGCGAATAGCAGGAACAGGCAAATAATAAGGGATATTCTTTTCATGGATTGGAATTATTTCTATGCAAAATACCAATCCATTTGGCATATGCGTTCTTTTTAGCGCAAATTATTACCGTTGGTATGTAGTAAATCTTGTTATTTTTGTGAAGTATGCAGAAAAACATCAACATAAAGAATAAAAAGGCTCGCTTTGAGTACGAACTCCTGGACACTTATGTCGCCGGAATTGTATTGTCAGGGACCGAGATCAAATCTATACGGCTGGGAAAAGCTTCTATTGCAGAAAGCTTTTGCGAATTTAATGACAAGGGCGAGCTCTTCATCATCAATATGCAGGTAGATGAATATACCCATGCCTACCACTTTAACCACAAACCCAAGGCAGAGCGAAAATTATTACTGCATAGCCAGGAGCTGAAAAAACTGGAAAAGGAAGTAAAGGCTTCAGGCCTGACCATAGTGCCCCTTAATTTGTTCATCAACGACCGCGGGCTTGCCAAAGTAAAAATTGCACTTGCCAAAGGTAAAAAGCTCTATGATAAGCGCGATGCGATCAAGGACCGTGACAATAAACGAAACCTTGCCCGGATCAAAAAAAGCTTTAATAACTGATCAGTTTTTATCCTCGAGCAACGGAACAAACCGGAAGGTACCGAAAGATTCCCGTTCAAATTCTTTTTCGGATTTCCGGGTTATTCGCATCATTACCTGGTTTTCCGTACCAACGGGTATCACAAGCCTTCCCCCTATCTTCAGCTGGGATAACAGGGCCTTGGGAACTTCGGGTGCACCGGCCGTGACGATCACAGCGTCAAAGGGTGCATCTTCTGGCAAACCTTTATAGCCATCACCAAATACGTATTTCTTAGGACGGTAGCCCATCTTCTTAAAGAAGAGGTTGGTCTTCTTAAATAACTCCAATTGACGTTCTATAGTAAATACCTTGGCTTTCAGATGTAATAAGACTGCTGTCTGGTACCCGCTCCCTGTCCCGATCTCCAATACCTTATCTCCCTGTTCTATCTCCAGCAATTCTGTCTGGAAGGCAACAGTATAAGGTTGTGATATCGTCTGGTCTGCTGCAATAGGGAAGGCTTTATCCTGGTAGGCATGACCTTCAAAACTGCTGTCCATGAAAAGGTGTCTGGGGATGGCCTTAATGGCCTGAAGCACGCGGGGATCTTCTATCCCTTTGGCAGCAACCACTTCGGCAAGTTGGTTACGCATACCACGGTGTTTCAGCGTATCTTTCATCAGTTTGGTTTTGGAACACAAAGTTAAGGAAGTTTACAAGAAGTTAGGCGGGTAAAATATCCCGGAATCCTTTCCCGGCAGACTAGCAGGGAAGTAGCCCGGGAACCATTCTCAACGGCTGACAAAGTTTTGTCCCAGCAGGCTTCTTAACTCCCAAACTATGTTTATTTTTGGGGGAAAATAGACAAAATGCTGAATGTTGGAGTGCTGGGAGCCGGCCACCTGGGTAAAATCCATTTGCGGCTTCTCAAGGAATCTGAGAAATACGAGCTGGTAGGTTTTTACGATCCGGATACCGAAACCGGGAAAAAAGTGGCAGATGAATTTGGCTACACCTATTTTGATGATCTTGAGACCCTGGTTAAGGCGGTAGACGTTGTAGACATTGTTACGCCCACCCTCTCCCATTATGACTGCGCCACTATGGCGATGAAGCACGGGAAGCATGTCTTCATCGAAAAACCCATCACCAATACCCTGGAGGAGGCTGAAAATCTGCTTGAGCTGGCCAGGGAAAAGAATATAAAAGGACAGGTAGGGCATGTAGAACGCTTTAATCCTGCTTTCAGCGCAGTGAAACATAGTATTGTAAACCCCATGTTCATCGAAACTCACCGCTTGGCAGAGTTTAATCCCAGGGGAACCGATGTCCCCGTGGTACTGGATCTTATGATCCACGATATAGACGCCATCCTTAGCGTAGTCAATTCTGAAGTGGCAAATATCAGCGCCAGCGGGGTATCCGTCATCAGTAATTCTCCCGATATTGCCAATGCGCGTATCGAATTTGAAAATGGTTGCGTAGCGAACCTGACGGCCAGCCGGATCTCGCTTAAGAATATGAGGAAATCCAGGTTTTTTCAACGGGATGCCTATATTTCTGTCGACTTCCTGGAAAAGAAGGTCGAGGTTGTAAAAATGAAAGATGCCCCTGAAAAAGCCGGCGATTTTGATATGATTCTGCAGAATGCCGAAGGCGTTAAAAAACAGATCTATTTTGAAAACCCGGAAATTCGCCCCAACAATGCGATTCTCGACGAGTTGGAGACTTTCGCGGATGCCATTGTTAACGACACAGAACCTGTTGTATCACTGGAACATGGGACCAGGGCACTCAGGGTTGCCCTGCAGGTGATCGACTCGTTCTGAGCTTTAAAAACTAGATAATTACATAAACCTAAGAAACCTATATTTATGAATACAGTTGCAGTGATTGGTGCAGGAACCATGGGTAATGGTATAGCCCACGTTTTTGCACAACACGGACATAGTGTACACCTGATCGACATTTCACAGGATGCCCTGGACAAAGGTTTGGCCACCATTTCAAAAAACCTGGAGCGCATGGTGAGCAAAGGCAGTATTGCTGAAAGCGTTAAAAAAGACACCCTGGAAAATATTTCAACATTCACAGACCTGGCCAAGGGTGTAGAAGGGGCGGAACTGGTAGTAGAAGCAGCTACTGAGAACGTAGAGCTTAAACTTAATATTTTCAGGGAGCTGGATAAGACCTGTGCCCCGGGGACCATCCTGGCTACTAATACCTCCTCTATTTCTATCACACAGATCGCGGCGGTCACTAACCGCCCGGAACATGTGATCGGTATGCATTTTATGAACCCGGTGCCCATCATGAAGCTAGTGGAGATCATCAGGGGATACAGTACCTCTGACCAAGTGACCAGCACCATCATGAAAATGTCTGAGAAACTTGGTAAAGTACCGACAGAGGTTCACGACTATCCCGGGTTTGTCGCCAATCGTATCCTGATGCCGATGATCAATGAAGCTATTGAAACCCTGCATCACGGCGTGGCGGGTGTGAGTGAAATAGATACAGTGATGAAACTAGGGATGGCTCACCCTATGGGCCCATTGCAGCTTGCCGATTTTATCGGGCTCGATGTTTGCCTGTCTATACTCAACGTCATGTACGATGGATTTAAGAACCCGAAATACGCCCCCTCTCCCCTGCTGGTGAACATGGTTATGGCCGGCAAGAAAGGGATCAAATCCGGGGAAGGATTTTACGATTATTCAGCATCCCGGAAAGCTGAAAAGGTAGCAGCTCAGTTCAGTCCCAAGGTAAATGGCCAAAATTAAACCTTTCCGGGCGGTTCGCCCGGCCAAGGATAAGGAGTCCCAGGTAACCTCCCGTTCCTATGAGCGCTATACCAGGCACGAACTTGAGGCTACCCTGACGGGGAACCCCATGTCTTTCCTGCATATCATACAGCCGGGTTTTAAAATACCCGAAAAGGTGACCGGGCAGCATCGGTTTGACTTGGTCAGGGAGCAGTACCATGAATTCCTGGACAGGGAAATCCTGATCCGGGACGAGGAAGCTTCTTTCTATGTATACCGGATGATCAAGGATGATTTTAGTTGCCTCGGGTTCTTCTGCGCCACCAGCACAGAGGACTATGAATCTAACATTATCCGGAAACACGAGGATACGCTGCTGCGAAGGGAAACTTTGTTTGCCCGCTACCTGGAGGTAGTACGCTTTAACGCTGAGCCGGTGCTGATGACCTATCCCGATAATGAAGGAATAGACCACATTCTTCGGGAAACTGCCGAATCAAAACCTCAATGCGATTTTAAAAGCCCGGATGGGGTGCAACACCTCCTATGGCCGGTAAATGACCCTGTAAAAATTAAACAGTTACAGGAGGCCGCAAAAGGCATAAATGCGCTTTATATAGCCGATGGTCATCACCGGAGTGCATCTTCCTACAGGCTTGCGAAAGAACTAAAAGAACAGAACCCCGGGCATCAAGGGGATGAAACTTATAATTATTTTATGAGTTACCTGGTGCCCGAGTCAGAGA
>JABDLH010000090.1 GCA_013003145.1 Flavobacteriaceae bacterium
TGATGGATGTGATCCACGCCCAGCTGGTACGTTTCCAAACCGATATTGAGAACGGGGAGGAACTGTGGACCATTACCAAGGGGATCGTGTGGATCGTTGGAAAGCACTGGCAGGAACCCGATAAGGGTATCTGGGAATTCCGAACAGAAGACCGGCACTTTACCTTCTCCAAGATGCTGTGCTGGGTGGCGGTAGACCGGGCCATCAAGGTGGCTAAGATCTTTGGGAAGACGCATAAGATCGAGAAATGGAAATTGCTGGAACAACAGATAAAGTCAGATATCCATGAGAATGCCTGGAACGATGAAATAAAAGCCTTTACCCAATCCTATGGATCCGTATTCCTGGATGCCTCGGTATTGCTGATGGAATCTTACGGGTTTATCGATGCAAAAGATCCAAAATATATCAGTACCGTTCATGCCGTGGAAAGAGAGCTCAGTAATGACGGCCTTTTGTACCGCTATAAGAACGAAGATGATTTTGGACTTCCGTCCTCCTCATTTACCATCTGTACCTTTTGGTTTATCAACAGCCTGTTTAAAATAGGGGAGGAGGAGAAAGCGAGAAAGCTCTTTGATCAACTGCTCAGTTACAGTAACCACCTGGGGTTATTCAGTGAAGATATCGACTTTAAGACGAAACGACTCCTGGGGAATTTCCCGCAGGCCTATTCACACCTGGCACTGATTGAATGCGCTATCAACTTTTCCAGGAAGGCCAGCGAAGAGCAGGTTCGCGCCAATATGGAAGAGTATTAATAAGATCTAGGACATAGCAGGTTCTGCACCAAGGGATCTAATAGTGGACAACAGGCCCTGCAGGTCTTCCCTGGTCGTAAAGGGATTCATCAGGGTGGTGCGCAGGAAGAAGGTGCCGTCCAGGGTGGTCTGTACAATGTAATATTTTCCCGAATCCAGGATTTTCCTCCGGATGGCTGAATTAAGTGCATTTTGGGCGGTCAAATCTTTTCCTTTACCCGTGTAACGGAAACAGACGATATTGGACATGGGCGCTACCGCCAGTTCAAAATCGGGTGCTTCTGAGACCATTTGTCCAAGGGTGTGTCCCAGGTCATAGAGGGTGGTAACAAATTCATCAAACAGATCCTTACCATAGGTTTTAAGCAATACGAACCAGTGAAGGCTCATCATGTACTTAGTGCATTCAAAGGTTCGCTTGGCCAGGTTGTACCAATCCTCGTCGGGGGAGTCTTGCAACAGGTAGTCAGCCTTCTGAACAAAAGTATTATGCGAATCTCTTTTATCCCGGAATAACAAAGCAGTAGTGATGGCAGGCATCATCATCATTTTATGCCCGTCTATGGCAATAGAATCTGATTGATCTGCCCCTTTCAGTAGGTAGTTGTATTTAGCCGAGAACATGGCAGCCCCGCCATGAGCTCCGTCTACGTGGAACCAAAGGTTCTTTTCCCTGGCAAATTGTCCCAGGGCCTCCAGGTCGTCATAGACCCCGGTCGCCGTAGATGGTGCGCTGCCTACCAGGGCAAATACCTGCATACCTTTTGCTTCTGCTTTTTCATAGACCTCTTGCAAGAGTGTCGTATTAATTCTGAAATTCTTATCGACCGGCACCTTAAGAATTCCCTCGGTACCCAGTCCCATGATCCTTGCAGCCCTGTCAACGCAATAATGAGCCTCTTCAGAGACCATAACTGCCAATGCAGGTCCCAATCCATTTTCCCAGACATTATGACCTACTTTCCGTTTCCGGGCACTGAGTAAGGCTGTAAGCGTTGCCAAGGTGCCCCCCGAAGTGAGGAAACCCGCAGCATCATCCGGGTAGCCAAGGGTCTCACAGAGCGTATCTGTCACCAATCGTTCCATCACCGTTGGCCCAGCTCCCATTTCATAGACACCCATCCCATTATTCAGGATGGCACTGGCAAGGGCCGTCAGCCCGGTTAGGGGAACCGGCGGACTGATCTGGTGCCCCATGTATCGGGGATTATGAAGATGGATGCTGTGCTTCAGCAGCTGTTCCGGCCATTGCTGTGAATCGCCATCTTCCAGGTATTCTTTCCAGAATTGCAGTTCTTCCGATGGGACTGCATAATCTATCACCTTATTCTTTTTTCCCTCCAGGGATTCCTGTAAGTGTTCAGACAGCAGGTCTACCAATTGATGTCCATTCTGGCGAAAATTCCCTGGATCGTATGCTCTTTTCAGAAGATTGGTGCTCATAGGTATTCCGGTTTTATGCTGCTAAAAACAGGAATGACAAGATACGGCAGTGCCAAAAAAAAACCGCCTGTTAAAGGCGGTTCTTAATAAATTTGGGGATAATTTACTTAGATATTGTCAAAGTAATAGCCATTCTCGGCGGCAACCTTGTCCGCGATCTGCTCGCGCAGTACCGCTACGTTAGGATATTCCTGGTATTTGGTGAATCGTTTCAGACCCATAAGCAACATTTTCTGCTCATCACCTTCAGCAAATACAAGGATGGCCTCCTTGGCCTTTTGGGTAATGATGTCGATTGCTTCATAGACATATACCCGGGACATAGCTATTTGTGTTGCTTGCTTCTCCACTCCAAATCGTTTGGCGTTCTTTTCTGTACGGAGAACGGTAGATTCTGCCATATAGATCTCGATCAGGATGTCTGCAGCAGCTAATAACAGCTGCTGGTGCTGCTCCAGTTCGGGACCATATTTTTTAACCGCGCTACCTGTAACCATTAAGAACACTTTTTTCATCTTTGCAATGAGGTCCTTTTCCTGGGCCAGGGTTTCTGAAAAGTCGGGAGTATCAAAAGACGGTATCCCCATCAGTTCTTCCCCCACAGCCGTAGCCGGTCCCAATAGGTCCACATGCCCTTTCATGGCTTTCTTGACCAGCATTCCTACGGCGAGCATCCTGTTGATCTCGTTAGTACCTTCATAAATCCTGGAGATCCTGGCGTCTCGCCAGGCAGATTCCATCGGTGCTTCTGCGCTGAAGCCCATACCTCCGTACACCTGTAAACCTTCATCCGCGCTGATCTGCAGGTCTTCAGAGACGGCTACCTTTAACAAGGAACACTCAATGGCGTATTCTTCAACCCCTTTAAGTTCTGCTTCCTGCAGGCTGTTCCCGTCCGCAAGGCGACGATGTATGCGGTCTTCAATATTCTTTGCAGCACGGTAAGAGGCCGATTCACCGGCATAGGCGTTAATGGCAATCCTGGCAATTTTGGCTTTTACCGCACCAAAATTAATAATAGGTGTTTTAAACTGTACCCGTTCCTTGGCATATTTTACCGCTTCATTGCCCACTCTGCGCTGTGCTTCCAGACATGCGGCTGCTAATTTGATCCGACCGATATTTAAGGCATTCATAGCGATCTTAAATCCGTTTCCTCGCTCAGAGAGCATGTTTTCTACCGGTACCTTGGTCTCGCTAAAGAATACTTGCCGGGTAGAGGAGGAGTGTATCCCGAGCTTCTTCTCTTCTTCACCCATGGTGATCCCGTTCTCAGGATCGTTTTCTACGATAAAGCCTGTTATATTCTTATCATCCCCGATCCTGGCAAAAACGATGAATAGCTGGCAGAAGCCGGCGTTGGAGATCCACATTTTCTGCCCGGTGATACTGTAATATTTCCCATCTTCGGAAAGAACGGCTTTGGTTTTACCAGAGTTGGCGTCAGAGCCGGCCCCGGGTTCCGTTAGGCAGTAAGCTCCAAACCAATCGCCTGTAGCCAATTTGGGAACATACTTCATTTTTTGTTCCTCGTTACCGTAAAGGGTGATCGGCATAGTACCGATCCCCGTATGTGCTCCGAAAGCTGTACTGAAAGAGCCGGTTACACCGGAGATATAGTCACAGACAAGCATGGTGGATACAAAGCCCATTCCCATACCGCCAAAGGCCTCGGGAACAGCGACACTCAACAATCCCAATTCCCCTGCTTTTTTCATGCAGGCTTCTGTGAAGGCGTAATCCTTCTTTTCAAAACGTTCCCAGTTGGCCCAAAGTTCACGATCTGCAAATTCTTTGGTGCTGTCGCGCATCATACGCTGCTCTTCGGA
Organism: Flavobacteriaceae bacterium; assembly: GCA_013003145.1. Lineage (GTDB taxonomy): Bacteria > Bacteroidota > Bacteroidia > Flavobacteriales > Flavobacteriaceae > Zeaxanthinibacter. Next base: position 4,034 of record JABDLH010000090.1, read on the forward strand.
CAGGTCTTCAAGGGTGAAGATATCCTCGCAGGCCGTTTCCTTAACAAGGAATTGCCCGCCTCTTAAAAGTGATTTTTTTTCTGTTTCCGTACTCATTTCGGTTAGTTTAAAAATTCATAGATTCCGGCAGCACCCTGTCCTGTCCCCACGCACATGGTTACCATGCCGTATTTGCCTTTCATATCGCGTTTCCGCATCTCGTCAAATACCTGCACAGACAATTTAGCACCGGTACAGCCCAGGGGATGACCCATAGAAATTGCGCCCCCGTTTACATTGATGATATCGGGGTTGAGGTCCAGTTCCCTGATCACCGCCAAAGATTGGGAAGCAAATGCCTCATTGAGTTCTATCAACCCAATGTCTTCTTTTTTAAGCCCTGCTTGTTTTAAGGCCTTCGGGATTGCTTTAACCGGTCCTATTCCCATAATCCTTGGTGGCACCCCGGCTGCGGCATAGCTCACCAGCCTGGCGATAGGTTCCAGTTTTAATTCCTTGACCATCTCCTCACTCATGACCATGACAAACGCCGCTCCATCGCTCATCTGGGAGGAGTTCCCCGCAGTGACGCTTCCGCCGGCTGCAAAAACAGGTCTCAGTTTTGCCAGCACTTCTAAAGAAGTATCAGCCCTAGGGCCTTCATCCTTATTCACGGTATAGGAGCGGGTCGCTTTTTTCCCAGATTCGTCCACGTAGTTCTCGGTGATCTCTATTGGAACGATCTGGTCCTGGAAGCGACCTTCGGCCTGGGCCTTTAAGGCTTTCTGGTGCGAATTATAAGCAAAGGAATCCTGGTCTTCCCGGGAAACTTTGTATTCCTGGGCCACGGCTTCTGCGGTTAATCCCATGCCCCAGTAATAATCTTCATGTCCTTCCTTGGCGGTCTCGTAATCCGGGGTGGGTTTATAACCTCCCATGGGGATGTAGCTCATGCTTTCAGCGCCCCCGGCAATGATGCAGTCGGCCATGCCGGATTGTATCTTAGCGGTCGCTATACCGATGGTCTCCAAGCCGGAGGCACAGTAGCGGTTTACGGTAACCCCGGGTACATCTTCAATTTCCAGGCCCATCAGGGAAATAAGCCTGGCCATGTTAAGACCTTGCTCGGCTTCCGGCATGGCATTACCGACCATGACATCATCTATTCGTTTTTTATCCAGTTGGGGTAATTGCTCCATCATGTAACTGATGGTCTCTGCTGCAAGTTCATCCGGGCGTTTAAACCGGAACAGGCCTCGTGGAGCCTTACCTACGGCAGTTCTGTATGCTTTAACTATATAAGCGGTTCTCATGTCTTAGTTTCTTAGGGGTTTGCCCGTTTTTAACATATGTTGAATTCGTTCCAGCGTTTTTCGCTCTGTGGCCAGGGACAGGAATGCTTCCCTTTCCAGGTCTAGCAAGTATTGTTCCGTGACATAACTGGCCTCGGAGAGATCACCGCCGGCCATGACGTAGGCCAGTTTATTCGCGATCTTCTTATCGTGATCAGAGATGTAATGCCCGGCCTCCATAGAATCTGTCCCAACCAGGAACATCCCTAAGGCCTGCTTGCCCAGTACTTTTACATCTTTGCGCCTCGGAGGTTGGGTATAACCATTTTCTGCCATTAACAGGGCGTGGGCCTTTGCCGTTGCAACCTGCCTGTCCTTGTTGACGACCACGATATCCTTGCCCTTCTGTAAGAGGCCAAGATCATAGGCTTCATAGGCCGAAGTAGAGACTTTGGCCATCCCGATGGCCAGGAAATATTCTTGAAGTACGTTCAGCTCCACATCGTTCTTACGGAAGGTATCCGAAGCTCTGAGCGCCATCTCTTTTGAGCCTCCTCCGCCGGGGATCACCCCGACACCAAACTCAACGAGCCCCATATAAGTTTCAGCAGCAGCAACTACTTTATCTGCATGCAAGCTGAGCTCACATCCGCCACCCAGGGTCATACCATGGGGAGCCGCTACGGTGGGGATAGAAGAATAACGCATTCGCATCATAGTATCCTGGAAGGCCTTGATAGAGTAGTTCAGTTCATCGTACTCCTGCTCTACAGCCATCATAAAGATCATCCCGATATTGGCACCTACAGAGAAATTCGCTGCCTGGTTGCCCACGACCAATCCCTGGAAATCTTTTTCCGCGAGATCAATGGCTTTGTTAAGCCCGGATAGTACGTCGCTGCCAATGGTGTTCATTTTAGACTGGAATTCCAGGTTCAGGATCCCGTCACCCAGGTCTTCCACGACCACGCCTTTGTTCTTAAACACAGCCTTGGATTCCCTTATGTTGTCAAGAATGATAAAGGCATCTTGCCCGGGAACCGGAAGGGTGTCTTTCTTTTCCAGGTCATAGTAATACGTAGCCCCTTCTTTTACAGCATAAAAGGAGGTATGCCCGGCTTTTTTCATTTCAGTTATCCAGGAAGCCGCCTCCTGACCCGATTCGGAAATCAGCTCCAGTCCTTTATCAAAGCCTATGGCGTCCCAGACCTGGAAGGGCCCGTGTTCCCAGCCGTAACCGGCTTTCATGGCGTCGTCAATCTTGTAGAGTTCGTCAGAGATTTCGGGTACCCGGTGGGTTACATAGGCGAAAAGGGCACCAAAACTCAGGCGGTAAAATTTACTCGCTTTATCATCGCCCTCTATCAGGACAGGGAAACGATCAATGACCTTGTCAATAGGTTTGGTACGCTCCAGTGAAGCAAAGCTTGCTTTTTTATTTTCCCGGTAATCCAGGGTATCCAGGTCCAGTGTCAGGATAGTGCTCTTCCCGTCTTTACCTTTTTGCTTTTTGTAGAAACCCTCTCCCGTTTTGCTCCCGTACATCTTCTTTTCCAGCATGGTTTTGATGAAATCCGGTTGCTGGAATACTTCTCGACGTTCATCATCAGGGCAATTATCGTAAACCCCCTGGGCCACATGGGCAAGGGTATCCAGGCCAACGACATCGACGGTTCTGAATGTGGCCGATTTTGGCCTGCCAATCACAGGGCCGGTCAGCTTATCTACTTCCTCAACCGTCAGCCCCAGGTCTTGAACCAGGTGGAAAAGACTCTGTATCCCAAAGGTTCCGATCCGGTTCCCGATGAATGCCGGGGTGTCTTTCGCCAATACCGAAGTTTTACCCAGGAATTTTTCACCGTATCCTTCAAGGAAAGTAAGGATCTCGGGTTTAGTCTTTGGACCGGGTATGATCTCGAATAACTTCAGGTAACGGGCCGGGTTAAAAAAGTGAGTTCCGCAAAAGTGTTGCTGAAAATCCTCACTTCGTCCTTCACTCATAAAGGCGATAGGAATACCGGAGGTGTTGGTGGTGATCAGCGTGCCGGGAGTTCGGTGTTTTTCCAGGTTTTCAAAGACCTGTTTCTTGATGTCCAGGCGTTCTACGACAACTTCTATGATCCAGTCTACCTGGCCTACTTTAGAAATATCGTCCTCTAGGTTACCTGTGGTGATACGGTCTGCGAATTTCTTGTGATAGATCGGTGATGGGCTGGATTTTAAAGCAGTTGCCAGGGATGTGTTTACAATCCTGTTACGAACCGCTTTGTCTTCCAAACTGAGACCCTTTGCTTTCTCCGCATCGGTGAGCTCCCTCGGAACGATATCGAGTAGAAGAACTTCTACTCCTATATTGGCAAAATGGCAGGCGATACCGCTTCCCATGATCCCTGAACCGATAACGGCTACCTTATTGATGTGTCTGTTCATTGCAGCTTTGGATTATTTAGCGTTGTTGGTATGATATATTTTCTTTTGGGTGACCACTTTATTGATAATCTCCATGACTTCAAAAAAATGATCCAGCTTTTCGGGGGAAGTCTGTGCCTTCACGGCTTCATTAAAGCGCAACACGGCATCTTTAGAATCTTTGCGTTTTTCAAGACCAAAATCGGTCAGGAATAACAATACTCCGCGCCCGTCTTCCGGGTTGGGCTGCCTGGTGATAAGGCCTTTTTCTTCCATGCTCTTCAGGATGCGAGACAGGCTGGTCGCTTCCATTCCCATCCTAGGGCCCAGGGCTGTAGAAGGAGTTCCTTTTTTTGGATCCAGGCTCAGGAGGGTAAAACCTACGGCCATGGTAGACCCGAACTGCTTGGCCTCTTCGTTATACATCCTGGCTACAGCTTGCCAGGTGGCCCTGAGGGCGTAATCAATGGTAATTTCCTTCATAATGGCTTGATGGAAACCAAATATAACAAAATTTATTATGCATGCATAATAAATTTAAATTATTTTACGCTTACATGGGATCACCTATACAGCGAGCACTATAGGTAGGGGAAGGGGGAGGTGATCAAGAGTTACCGCCCGTAAATATCTTCGTAGAGGGAATGGTATTTCTGTTTGATCAGGGCCCTTTTCAGCTTCATGGTAGGGGTTAGTAAACCATTGTCTACTGTCCAGGCATCAGGGGTAAGTCGGAATTGCTTCACTTTTTCCCATTTGGCAAAGTTCTCGTTTGCCAGGTCTACTTCTTCCTGTATACGATCTATAACGCGCTGGTCAGTTAACATTTGTTCGGTGCCGTTATAACTCAGGTCGTGCTTTTTCGCCCATTCTTCCAGGAATTCATAATTGGGTTGTATCAGGGCAGCCGGCATTTTTTCGCCTTCACCCACCACCATGACCTGTTCTATAAAGCGCGATTGTTTCATCCGGTTTTCCAGGAGCTGCGGTGCCACGTACTTTCCACCCGATGTTTTGAACATTTCCTTCTTACGGTCCGTGATCTTCAGAAAACCTTCCTCATCTAATTCCCCTATATCCCCGGTATGAAAATATCCATCCTTAAGCACTTCTGCTGTCTTCTCGGCATCTTTATAATAGCCCAGCATCACATTAGGTCCTTTACACAGGATTTCCCCATCCGAAGCGATCTTAACTTCCACTTTGTCAATGGTCTTTCCTACAGAACCTATTTTCCAGCCCCTGTTACGCTGGTCGTTTACAGAAATTACCGGGGAGGTTTCTGTCAGCCCGTATCCTTCCATGACGGGAATCCCGGCAGCACCAAAAATCCTGCTCAGCCTGGGCTGCAGTGCAGCACTT
>JABDLH010000092.1 GCA_013003145.1 Flavobacteriaceae bacterium
TATAAGGACCTGATGAAGATCAATTCTCCCGAAATGAAGGGAATGGTCAAATACCAGGGCGATGACGACGCTATAGACGAGGTGGTCATCTACGGTAACAACAACGACAAGGGATTTGCCCTGGTCCGCGTATTAGGAGAAAATATGAATCCCGCCCAACTGATGAACCTGGTCAAAGCGATACAGAAATCAGATTTCCAGGGGGATCAATTAGGCGCCCTGAGCGATTTTATCGCTGATTAATTCACAGTATCACACTAATATTTATATCCCCGTATAGTTTTGCGGGGATATTTTTTTGAGTTCTGCTTTTACCGCATCAGATACCTCCAGGGTATCGATAAAATCTGCCATAACCTGCTTGGTGATCGCCTGGTTGGTACGGGTGAGGCCTTTTAAGGCTTCATAAGGATTGGCATAGCCTTCCCTCCTCAATACCGTCTGTATAGCCTCAGCTACCACCGCCCAGTTATTTTCCAGGTCCTGGTCTACCTTAGCTTCGTTCAACAGCAATTTGTTCAATCCTTTCATGCTCGCTTTAAAAGCGATCACGGTATGTGCAAAAGGGACTCCAACGTTCCTAAGCACAGTACTGTCTGTCAGGTCTCGTTGTAGTCTGGAAACAGGTAATTTTGCGGCCAGGTGCTCAAAAAGGGCATTGGCGATCCCGAGGTTGCCTTCAGAATTCTCAAAGTCGATCGGGTTTACCTTGTGCGGCATGGCCGATGATCCCACTTCCCCGGCTACGATCTTTTGTTTAAAGTAATCCATGGAGACATAGGTCCAGAAATCCCTGTCCATGTCTATTACAATGGTATTGATCCTTTTCATGGCATCAAAGAGTGCCGCCATATGGTCATAGTGCTCTATCTGCGTAGTGGGAAACGAGTGGTGCAGCCCCAGGCGATCCTGCACGAAATTTCGCCCAAAAGCCTGCCAGTCCGTATCCGGGTAAGCTACTTTATGCGCATTGTAATTCCCGGTCGCCCCTCCGAATTTCGCTGCTGATGGAATATCGTTCAACAGGTTGAACTGCTCTTTCAGGCGGGTAACATAGACTGCGATCTCTTTCCCCAGTCGGGTAGGGGATGCCGGCTGTCCGTGCGTACGGGCCAACATGGGGACTTTAGCCCAACGATCCGCCATCTCGGCCAGCAGGGTTTCCAGTTCCTGGTAGAGCGGGACGTATACCTCGTTAAGAGCCTCCTTTATGGAGAGTGGGATAGCCGTATTATTGATATCCTGGGAAGTAAGGCCAAAATGTATAAATTCCTTGCTCTCTGAAAGCCCAAGCGAATCAAATTTCTTCTTAATAAAATATTCTACCGCCTTAACGTCGTGGTTAGTGGTGTTCTCAATCTCTTTTATGCTCTCGGCATCTGCCGTATTAAAATCCTCATAAATGGCCCTTAAGGAAGGGAATACACTCTTGTCCACACCGGACAACTGGGGCAAAGGAAGTTCGCACAGGGCGATAAAATACTCGATCTCTACACGGACCCTGTATTTGATCAGTGCGTATTCGGAAAAATAGTTTTCCAGTTGGGCTACTTTATTGCGGTAGCGCCCGTCCAGCGGGGAGATGGCATTCAGTTGACTAAGACCCATTTGCGGTGCTTTTAGGTTGTGTTTTTATGGAAAGAGGCAAAGATAACTATTCCGTTCTCAGTTCAAAAAGGATATGGTATTAAGGTTTAGGAAAGCTTGGGGAGGATATGGCGCGCCCGGGCTCGGAAAGCCGGGGATTCTTCGGCGTATTTATTTTCGATCACTGCTTTCAGTTCCGGGTGGATCCATGATATTCGGGTACCCAGCAGGTAGAGGCTGCGCATGGCAAAGGCTTTGGTGGCAGGTTTGTGCTGGCCGATCAACCAATTAAAACACAGGGTGGTCAGTTTTTGCAGGTCTTCATCCCGGAACCAATCCATAAATAAGGGATCTTTCTTCTTAAAAGTTTGCAATAGTACAATCTCCGTTATCCGCGCCAAGGGCCTGACAGACCGGTGTTCTGTAATGGAATGTAGTTTATCCAGGCATTCGTGGTAGGATTCCAGGATGTATACCGGTTTTTGTATGGCCACCTGCTCCAGGATTAAGAGCGCTTTATAGCTCACTGCCTTTTCAGGACCAAATGCCAACTTAAAGAGCGGGGCTACCAGTTCGGGTGTGTTAAGGACCCGCCCTGCTTTTTGCGAGCGGTTGGCTTTAGAAACATTTGTACCGGAAACCCAGCTCTGCAAATCTTGCGGGCTTCCCTTATACGTATCCATCGCTGTGAACTTTTATTTTAATTACCGGCCAGGGCAGCTATGATCTTAGGAACCCCACTGACGGCACTTTCTGCATAGACATTGAGGTTCCTGAAATCCGCTTCTGATACACTGGGCTTTGGATCCACAAAATAGATAGGAACTTCGTCCGGTGCGTAATGGACCAGTCCGGCAGCCGGGTACACCTGCATAGAGGTCCCGATGATGAGCAGGATATCGGCATCCCTGGTCAGATTCGCCGCTACCGGCATCAGCGGCACTTCTTCCCCGAACCAGACGATATGGGGGCGTAACTGATGTCCATGGTCACAGTGGGCTCCCCAGCAG
>JABDLH010000110.1 GCA_013003145.1 Flavobacteriaceae bacterium
ATTCAGGGCAGAACGGAGAGAATTGGCACAAACTTCTACAATCATAATAGCTATATTTAGAGACTAAAGTAAACATCAACCAGCAATGCAAAGAAGAAAATTCCTTAAAAATTCTACCCTGGGAACCGCAGGCATCCTGAGTGCCCCCCTTATAGCTTCGCAAGCGTCAACTAACCCGGCTACCTACTCCTTACCCCAGCAGACAACTCCCATTGTCCTGGCTACATGGGATGTTGCCAATGCCACTTCCCGCGCCTGGGAAGTGCTCCGGGAAGGTGCCTCTTCCCTGGATGCCGTTGAACAGGGAGTGATGGTCGAAGAAGCAGATGAAAGCAACCAAACTGTGGGCAAAGGCGGAAGACCGGACCGGGACGGGCAGGTCACCCTGGATGCCTGTATCATGGACCAGGACGGGAACTGCGGATCCGTAGTATACCTAAGGAATGTAGTGCACGCAGTATCTGTTGCTCGTAAAGTAATGGAAGAGACCCCGCATGTTATGCTGGCAGGGGATGGGGCTGAAAAATTCGCCTATGAACATGGATTTCCTAAAGAGGAACTGCTGACACAACAATCCAGGAAAGAATGGGAAGAATGGAAGAAAACCTCCCAGTACAAACCGATCATCAATATAGAAAACCACGACACCATCGGCATGCTGGCCATAGACCACCAAGGAAATATTTCAGGAGCCTGTACCACCAGCGGGATGGCCTACAAAGTGGCCGGCCGAATCGGGGACTCTCCTATTATCGGGGCAGGCTTATTCGTCGATAACGAGGTGGGCGGAGCTACCGCCACCGGCGTGGGCGAAGAGGTGGTCAGGACGGTAGGCAGCTTCCTGATCGTCGAGCTGATGCGACAGGGAAAAAGCCCGCAGCAAGCCTGTGAAATAGCAGTTAAACGCATCGTAGATAAGAACCCTGGCTACCGGGAGTTCCAGGTCGGTTTTATCGCCCTCAATAAGAAAGGGGAAACCGGTGGGTACTGTATACAACCGGGCTTTAACTACCGTACCTATTCTGAAGAAGGTCACCACCTTACTCCTGCTGCAAGCTATATTAGCAATTGATTCCTTCTCCGTAGCGGCAGAAGTTCGTAAATTTGAACTCTTTCTAGCAAACAAACAATGGCAGACCAGAAACGACTCTTCTTACTCGATGCATACGCATTGATTTTCAGAGGCTATTACGCCCTGATCAAAAACCCCAGGATCAATTCCAAAGGCATGGATACCTCGGCTATTATGGGATTCATGAATTCGCTATTTGATGTTATCAAAAGGGAGAAGCCGGACCACCTTGCCGTGTGTTTTGACAAGGACGGGAGCGCAGAGCGAACCGAATTATTCCCGGAATACAAAGCAAACCGCGATGAAACCCCGGATGCCATCCGAATTGCAATACCTTATATACAAGCCATTCTGAAGGCCATGCATATTCCATGCGTAGAGGTATCTGGACTGGAAGCTGACGATATCATAGGCACCCTTGCAAAGCAGGCAGAAAAAGAGGGCTACAAAGTTTTTATGGTAACCCCGGACAAGGATTTCGGTCAGCTGGTATCTGAAAACATATTCATGTACCGCCCCGCCAGAATGGGGAACGGTATCGAGATCTGGGGCATCCCGGAAGTTCAGAAGCGCTTTGGAGTGGAAAGGCCGGAACAGGTGATCGACTACCTTGGGATGATGGGCGATGCCAGTGATAATATACCCGGGCTTCCCGGGGTTGGCGATAAGACCGCGAAAAAATTTATCACCCAATTCGGTTCTATGGAGGATCTCCTGGAAAATACAGACCAGCTGAAAGGCAAGATGAAAGAGCGGGTCGAAGAAAATGCCGAACTGGGACGCCTGTCTAAACAATTAGCCACCATCTGCATCACCTGTGACGTTACTTTTGACGCCACGGATTACGAACTTTCCATGCCCGATAGCGAGAAGGTGCAGGAACTATTCGAAGAACTGGAGTTCCGAAGACTGAAAGACCAGTTCTTAAAAATATTCAGCGGCGAAGCAGAGGACACCCAGGCACAGGTAAGCAGCACCTCAACCGCTAAAGAACAGGCCAGGGAAGCAGGGAGCGGTCAATTTTCCCTCTTCGGCGCAGAAGGTGAATCTCCCGCTACTCTAAAAGAGATCTCGGGCAGGAAGACCCTTAAAGATGTACCTCACTCCTACCAGAGCGTGGCACCCGGGATGGCCATGAAGCTATTTCTTCAGAACCTGATGAAGCAGCAAAGCGTTTGTTTTGACACAGAGACCACTTCCCTGAATCCCCTGGAGGCAGAACTGGTAGGCATCGCTTTTTGCTGGGAGGCCGGTAAAGGTTTTTACGTGCCCTTTTCGGAAGACCGGGAACAGACCGAGGCCATACTTGAGGATCTCAGGCTATTTTTCGAATCTGATCACATAGAAAAGATAGGACAGAACCTTAAATACGACATTAAAGTCCTGGACCGTTACGGGATGGATGTCAGGGGGCCGCTCTTTGACACTATGCTGGCACACTACCTCATTAACCCGGACATGAGAC
>JABDLH010000125.1 GCA_013003145.1 Flavobacteriaceae bacterium
CAATTAACCTTAACACTATACTATGTATATCTATAACGTAACTGTGAATGTAGCGGAAGACGCTCACCAAAATTGGCTGCAATGGATGCAGGAAACACATATCCACGATGTCCTTGCAACCGGTAAATTTACCAATGCCAGGATGTGTCGTGTATTGGTTAGCGAAGAAACCGGTGGGTTTACCTATGCGATACAATATACCACCAAAGACAAAGGTACATTACAACAATATTACCAGGAAGATGCAGAGAGATTACGCATGGATGTAAATCGGCTTTATGGAGAAAAAGTGGTGGCTTTTAGAACAGAATTGGAAATTATCAGTGATCACCAATATTGAACAAGACCCACTACATCTTCAGTTACGGTACTTTGACCAACGAAGAAATTCAACAGGCACTGTTTAAACGGAAACTTAAGGAAATCCCGGACCAGCTGCCTGGATTTCGTATCGCTGATAGAAAAATGTATGGGCAATACCTGGTTGTCGAAAGAACCGGCGACCTGAAGGACTCCATACCGGGTTCTGCCCTGGCGGTTAAAGAAGAAGAACTGCCGATAGCCGATGCTTACGAAGGTGAGTCCTACAAAAGGATATTGGTAAAACTCAAATCAGGAATTAACGCATGGGTCTATGTGGAAACCGGGGCTCAATAATACTTAATCTCATGTCGGCAAAGGGCAAGAATAAAAAATCACCTAAGCGGTTTAAAACGTTTAAGAACAAAGAACCGCAAAGTCCGGTTAAAGCCAAGAAATACCTTGGTCAGCACTTTCTCAAAGACGAAGAGATTGCAGGCAAAATAGCCCACACCCTGGAATTAGAGGGCTATAAAAATGTTCTTGAAATTGGCCCGGGTACCGGTGTGATGACCAAATATCTCTTAGAAAGAGATGTTGCATTGGTCGCCATGGATATTGATGAAGAGTCCATTGTATACCTGAACCACAGTTTCCCCTTGGAACATCCTAATTTACTCGCAGGAGGAAAAGATTTCAGGGTGGTACAAGCTGATTTCCTGAATTTTGATCTGTCCCAATTATTCGGTGACGAACCCTTTGGGATCACCGGCAATTTCCCTTATAATATTTCCACCCAGATCGTATTTAAACTCCTGGAATGGAGGGATCAGGTCCCTGAATTTTCCGGCATGTTCCAAAAAGAAGTCGCAGAGCGCATCTGTGAAAAAGAAGGCAGCAAGACCTATGGGATCCTTTCCGTTCTCGTCCAGGCCTTCTACGAGGCCACCTACCTGTTCACCGTACACCCGGAAGTTTTTGACCCCCCACCAAAAGTACAATCGGGAGTGTTACGACTTGTTCGAAAGGAAAACCAGGCACTGGATTGTGACGTGAAGTTATTTTTCAGGGTGGTGAAAACCGCTTTTAACCAAAGAAGGAAGACCCTGAGGAACAGTTTAAAAGTTTTTGAGCTTTCCGATAATCTCAAAGAAGATACTATCTTTGATCGGCGCCCTGAACAGCTGTCAGTAGCAGAATTCATTGCGCTTACCAATAAGATCGCAAATGACACCCTTTAAACTCACAGACGAACTGGTCCTTGAGATCCAGCTACTGATAGACAACCAGAAGGACTCAGAACTTTTGTCCTTGCTGGAAGAGGTGCACTATGCGGATGTGGCAGAGATCATCAACGAGCTCAATCCCGAGGAAGCCACCTACCTGATCAAATTACTGGACAGTGACCAGACTTCGGATGTGCTTACCGAATTGGACGAAGATGTCAGGGAAAGGATCCTGAATAAACTTTCGGCCAAGGAGATCGCAGGCGAGCTTGAAGAATTGGACACGGATGATGCGGCAGACATTGTTGCCGAACTCCCCAACGAGATCATACAGGAAGTCATCTCAGAGATCGAGGACAGGGAACACGCCAAAGACATCGTGGACCTGTTACGCTACGATGAGAATTCTGCCGGTGGTCTCATGGCGAAGGAGCTGGTAAAAGTGAACGAGAACTGGAACGTACTAACCTGTGTCAAAGAAATGAGGGCACAGGCAGAAAATGTGACCCGGGTTCATTCCATTTACGTAGTAGATGACGAAGACAAGTTAAAAGGAAGGCTTTCCCTGAAAGACTTACTTACCACGGCCACCACTACCCACATTAAAGATGTTTATATCCCAAAAGTGGATTCGGTGAACGTTAATGAAAAACCGGAGGATATTGCCAAGATCATGTCTAAATATGATTTGGAGGCTATCCCTGTGATAGATGAAATAGGACGCTTGGTGGGTAGGATCACCATTGATGACATTGTCGATGTCATCAAGGAAGAAGCGGATAAAGATTACCAGATGGCAGCGGGAATCTCCCAGGGGGTAGAGGCAGATGACAGCATATGGGAACTCACCAGGGCACGTCTGCCCTGGTTATTCCTTGGACTGTTGGGAGGAGTCTGCGCTGCGGCTATCATGGGCGGTTTTGAAGAACTGATCAATCAGCATGCCTTACTCTTCTTTTTTACACCGCTGATTGCCGCGATGGCCGGGAATGTAGGGGTGCAATCCAGCGCTATAATCGTTCAGGGTTTAGCCAACGACGACCTTAAAGGCAGTATCAGCCAGCGATTGATCAAGGAAATGCTCCTTGCCGCTCTTAATGGCGCCGTACTCGCTGTAGTGCTCTTGTTTTTTACCTGGATCTGGCAAGGAAGTTTTATTACCTCCCTGGCTATTTCCGTTTCCCTGATCGCAGTGATCATCGTTGCAGGTATCATAGGCACCTTTACCCCCCTGTTTCTTCATAAAAGAGGGATAGACCCAGCCATTGCCACCGGCCCGTTTATCACTACCAGTAACGATATTTTTGGGATCCTCATCTATTTCACCATCGCCAAAATGCTATTGGGCATTTAGCCAAAAAGAAAACTCTTATTTTAGAGGCTCTATCCATCCAGGATATAAAAACCATTTGCTATTATGAAGGTAAAGGTAGCAGTGATACAGGATGCACCCGTATTCTTTGATAAAGAAAAAACGCTGCAGAAAATCGAATCCCTGGCCGCTGAACAGGCCGCTAAGGGATGCCAGCTATTGTTATTCCCGGAGTCATTCATCCCCGGGTACCCCAGGGGATTTAACTTCGGAGCATCGATCGGCAGCCGTAGCCCGGAAGGTAGGAAACTGTATGCAGAATACCTGGATAACAGCATAGATCTGGATGAAGACCGGGACAGGCTGGAAAAGATTGCTGCTAAGCATAAGGTTTACCTGGTTATAGGTGTTACGGAACGTGACACGAACGGAAGGAGCCTTTACTGTTCTATGCTCTATATATCACCCCAGGCCGGTCTACTGGGAGTGCACCGCAAAATTAAACCCACAGGAACGGAAAGGGTAGTTTGGAGCGAGGCCGGTGGTGATAGCCTGGTATCGTTTGACACCAAAATAGGTAAACTGGGAGGTCTTATCTGCTGGGAGAATTACATGCCGCTAGCCAGGATGGCCATGTATCAACAGGGAGTACAAATCTACCTGGCTCCCACAGCAGACGCAAGGGAATCCTGGGTAAGCAGCATGCAGCATATAGCCCTGGAGGGTCGCTGCTTTGTACTAGGTTGCAACCAATATTTTAACCGGCAGATGTACCCCGAAAAATATCGTGATTTACTCCCGGAAACGCCGGAGGAAATCTGCCCGGGGGGCAGCGTGATCATATCACCCGCAGGTCATATCATAGCGGGTCCCCTCTGGAATAAAGCCGGGGTGCTGATCGCAGAATTGAACCTGGACGAGATCAAGGAAGTAAGCTTGGATTTTGACGTCACAGGACATTATGCACGGAAAGATATATTTAATTTTCGCGTGGAAGGACAACCAGCGATAAAAAAAGAACCGGATGAAAGCAATTAACATTTCCGAGAAATTCCAAAAATTTGAGGCACAATGGCATCCACACCAGGTCGCCGTCGTTGACGGTATGCAGGTGTTACTGGCCCGATTACAAGGGGAGTTTGTCTGGCATGTACATGAAGAGGAAGATGAACTCTTCCAGGTGATCAAGGGAACCCTTTATATACAATTCAGGGACCGGACAGCCGTAGTCCGGGAAGGAGAGCTTATTGTAGTCCCTAAAGGCGTTGAACATTGCCCGATGACTAAAAACAAAGAAGAGGTGCAGGTACTCCTTTTTGAAAAGTTAGGCATTGCTCATACCGGGCAGATAAAGAATGATCGCACTGTCGCTGATTACCCCAAAATCTGATTCCTATGAAAATACTTCACCTGGACACTAATCACCCATTGATGATTGCAGAGTTTGCCAAGATGGGCTATGAAAATCACGAAGATTATACCAGCAATAAAGAAGAAATTGAATCAAAAATAGGTCAGTATGACGGCATCATCATTCGGAGTCGGTTTACTATTGACCGAAACTTCCTGGATAAAGCGAATCGCCTGAAATTTATCGGGAGAGTAGGCGCCGGGCTGGAAAACATTGACACGGAATACGCCAAATCTAAAGGGATATTCCTGGCTGCCGCAGCTGAAGGAAACAGGAATGCCGTAGGAGAACACAGCCTTGGAATGTTGCTTTCGCTTTTCAATAAACTTAATAAAGCCGACCGGGAAGTACGCAAAGGCAGCTGGGACCGGGAGGGTAACCGTGGCTTAGAGCTGGACGGGAAATGTGTGGGAATTATTGGATATGGCAATATGGGCAAAGCCTTTGCCAGGAAATTGAGAGGTTTTGAGGTTGAGGTTATCTGTTACGATATAAAACAGGGCCTGGGTGATGAAAATGCCAGGCAGGTTGGCCTGGACGAGTTGAGGCGCAAGGCAGAGGTAGTCAGTCTGCATGTGCCCCAGACGCCGGAGACAGTAGGTATGGTAAATACTGAATTCCTCCGTGGATTCAGGCACCCCATTTGGATCATCAACACGGCAAGAGGTAAATGTATCGTTACCCAGGACCTTGTCACGGCGCTTGAAAGCGGAAAGGTGTTAGGTGCAGGCCTGGACGTGCTGGAATACGAAAAAGCCTCTTTTG
>JABDLH010000131.1 GCA_013003145.1 Flavobacteriaceae bacterium
GGGTAAAGCAACAAGATATCTGCTTTATTCACATTGTGCTGGTACTTTGGATCCCGCTCCAGGCTTTTCCAGGTTTCGGACTCAAAGAATTCTTTCCATAACTGGTCCCGTGTCTGCCGGTCTTCAAAGGTGGTCATATACATGAGGTTCGGCATCCGGGCCCCGGAGATTACCTCTCCATAGAAAACCGCGTTAAATCCTAAGCGATCAAATAATTGAATCTCACCCCCTTCATTGAACATATGCAATTTATTCCGGTATAAGCCGGGAGTAGGTGATTCATAACTGCGCAGCTCGTAGATGCGGTCTTTTCGTGGTCCGAATAGTGAAGGTTCTTTCATTACCGGCATATCTTTAAATGCCTTCATTACTGTAGTGGTGAGTTTGAAAAAAGCCGGCTTGTCATGGGGTGCATCTAAAAAAGGAGCTGCTGTTTTTTGGTAGAGTTCGTCCTGCTGCAAGGCGTCGTCCAGCATCGCTATCTGGTCCAGGGACCGAAGCGGGTAGTGGACATAAAAATGGCTGAGGCTGTCTGATGTAAGTTCTTTCGGGTGATTCTTGAAAACCCCGATGGGAGATATACCGTTTCGTTTAAGTGCGGGGATCAATGCTTCCTCCATATAAAAATCGATCAACCCCTCCTGGTCCGGGTTGCTGTAGCTATAGTCTTTTAGGAAGTAAAATTGTTGGCTTTCCTGGGCGTGGAGTGTAAAGCTGATGCAATACATCAGCAATGCTATAAGTGGGGAGGTGATTTTCATTTTCAAGTGTTTGTACTTTAAAATATACGTATTTAATTGGCTAAAGGATGCCTTTGTTCTTCCGGCATAATAATTCTGTTATTTTTGCCCACCAGGCCCAAGTATGAGCGAAACTGTCAAAAGATCCATCATCAATCCCAGGAAAACACCTTTTTTCTATGGATACCTGATCCTATTAGTCGGGACCATAGGGATATGGGCTAGTGTTCCCGGCCAAACTATCGGGGTGTCGGTATTTACAGATCCTGTAAAAGACGCGCTAGGACTTTCTCGTAACCAATTCAGTAATGCCTATATGCTGGGGACCATCCTGAGCTCATTGGTGATCGGCAGGGCAGGGATCTGGTTTGACAGGTACGGCGCCAGGATCGTGGCTTTCGGTGCTGCCCTTACCCTTGCCCTGGCCTTGGTACTCTGTTCATTTGCCGTACACATGAGTACATCTTTGCAACAGCTCCTGGATTCAGATACCTGGATAGTGCCCTTTGTGCTGATGATAGGCCTGTTCTTCCTGTTGAGGTTCTCGGGACAGGGAGTACTAACCATGGCTTCGCGTAACGTGATCATGATCTGGTTTGACAAGCACAGGGGGAAAGTGAATTCTTTCAGCAGTGTTGCACTTTCCTTTGGTTTTTCAGCATCTCCTTTATGGCTGAATGCCCTGATCGAGGCTGAGGGCTGGGCCGGTGCCTGGCGTTACCTGGCCGCAGGCCTATTGGTAATTGCCTTCCTGATTTTGATTTTCTACAAAAATAGCCCGGAAGCCTATGGATTATTCCCGGATGGCACCAGTTCTGAAGAGGAACAGCAGGAGAAAATTGCCCGGGCCCTGGCCCATAAACAATTTACGCTGAAGGAGGCCAGGCGTACCAGGGCCTTCTGGATTTATGCCCTGATCCTGGCCTTTAATAGTTTCTTTATTACCGGTTTTACTTTTCATGTTATCTCGATCTTCGCAGACGCCGGGATGTCTAAAGGAGAGGCTATCGCTATTTTCCTTCCCTGTTCGGTAGTATCTGTTTCGGTTTCCACACTTTTTAATTTCCTCAGTGACTATGTCCGCTTAAAATGGTACCTCTTCCTGATGATACTGGGCGGTTTTTGCGCCGTTACGGGGCTGCTGTTTCTGGCTTCGCCCATAGGGGTGGTGCTGGTCATTAGCGGCATCGGTATCCTGGGCGGATTTTTTGCCGTGCTCAATGCTATTGCCTGGCCGAGGTTTTTTGGTCGGAGCAACCTGGGTGCGATCACCGGGAAAGTGATGTCCCTGCTCATCCTGGGGAGCGCCCTGGCACCCCCTGTATTCAGTTGGTATTTTTCGGCCCTGGGGTCTTATAAACTACTGGCCTACCCAGCGATGATCTTCCTGCTCGTCCTGGCCATTGGTGCCTTAAAAGCTGACAATCCGCAACCAAAGCCGAACGAAGAATAACATAGCAGGGAAACCCTATAAGCTTTCCGGAATGATGTACTGATATTTGGGGAATTCCACGTATTTTGCAGGAAATATATAGTTTATGGACAATCGTCTGGCAGTTTTGATCGACGGGGATAATATTCCTTCTGCCTATGTTAAAGAAATGATGGAGGAGATCGCGAAGTACGGGAATCCGACCATCAAAAGGATTTATGGGGACTGGACCAACCCCAGGCTGGGTAAATGGAAGCAGTTATTGCTGGAGAATGCGATTACGCCCATACAGCAATACGGCTATACTTCGGGTAAGAACGCCACGGATTCGGCCATGATCATCGATGCCATGGACATCCTGTATACTGGGGATGTTACGGGTTTCTGCATCGTTTCCAGTGATAGTGACTTCACCAAATTGGCCACCCGCTTACGGGAGGCAGGGAAACAGGTCTACGGGATAGGGGAGAAGAAGACACCTAATCCATTTATCGTCGCCTGCGATAAGTTCATTTATATCGAGATACTGAAAAAAGAAGCCCAGGATACTTCCACTCCAAGTTCCAGCAAAACATCGTCTAAAAGTGATGTGGATAAGATTACCGCAAAACAGATCAAGTTGATTGCCGATACCATCGAAGATGTGGCCGATGATGACGGATGGGCATTCCTTGGTGATGTAGGAAGCCTGCTGCAGAAAAAACAACCTAATTTTGATTCACGGAATTACGGTTTCCAAAAACTCACTCCGCTGATCAACTCTATAGATGACTTTGAAATTGAACGCCGGGAAGATTCCAAGGGTCGTAAAAAGCTCATCTATGTAAAGATCAAAGAGAAGAAATCTAAAGGGCGCAGGTAGGCACTTGCCTGGAATTTCTAAAAAATATTATCTTCCGGCTTTAATCTTTGCCCGGGATTCAATCGCCATTAATTATCCAAAACAAATGATTCGATTAAAACTGTTCTCACTACTCCTTTTGCTGGGATTCACTGCCTGTTCACCTTCTAAAGAAACTGCAGATACCCTGGTGATCAATGCTAATGTTTATACCGTAGACAGTGCCTTTAGCAAGGCAACTGCTTTTGCGATAAAGGACGGGCGGTTCATCGCTGTGGGAAGCGACCAGGAGATACAGGATAAGTATGAGGCAGCAGAGCTATTTGATGCCGAAGGGAAGACAATTGTCCCCGGTTTGATCGATGCACATTGCCATTTTTATGGCCTGGGACTCAACCAGGAGGTGGTAGACCTTACTGGAACCAAAAGTTACCAGGAGGTATTGGATCGTGTCAAAGCCTTCCAGGAAGAGAGAGCCGCCGATTTTATCCGCGGTCGTGGATGGGATCAGAACGACTGGGAAGTAAAAGAATTTCCGACCAGTGAGGAACTGGACGCCTTGTTCCCGGATACGCCGGTAGCCCTGGAAAGAGTAGACGGGCATGCGTACCTGGTGAACAGTACTGCCTTAGAAATGGCCGGGATAGGACCGGGTACAGAAGTTCCTGGAGGTGAGGTGGTAAAAGAAGGAGGAAAACCAACCGGTGTACTGGTGGATGGTCCCATGGCGCTGGTAGATGCCTTAATGCCCAAGCCGGATAAAGAAACCATGGTGCGCGCCCTGAAAGCAGCCGAGAAACTTTCTTTTGACTACGGGCTTACTACTGTGAATGATGCGGGCTTGGACCGGGCTGTTATAGAGA
>JABDLH010000141.1 GCA_013003145.1 Flavobacteriaceae bacterium
GCTATTGGGATATACGGGAACAAAACGAACCATTGGTATTATCAACCTGGATGCACACCTTGACCTACGCTCCAATGAAAATGGAAATCATTCCGGGAGTCCTTTTTACCAGATCGGTATGGAAAGCCGCGAGCAGAATTTCCCATTTAAATATATGTGTATGGGCGTGAGGAGTGATTCTAACAACCGTTCCCTTTTTAAAACTGCAACCTCTTTAAGAGTGGAGATCATTCCGAGAGAAGTCCTTTCCATTCACAGGCGGGAGGTGGTGATCAGCCAGTTGCAGAAGTTCATCAATACCACGGATCACCTCTACCTGACCATAGACCTGGACGGCTTTTCTTCTGCTTTCGCCCCGGGGGTGAGTGCGGCTTCCCCCGTAGGTTTTTCTCATGATATTGTCATGGAGGTTCTGAAGACGATTATAAGTTCCGGCAAATTACTCAGTATGGACATTGCAGAACTCAATCCTGCTTTTGATATAGACCAGCAGACCGCCAAACTGGCGGCCACACTGGTCCATAGAACAATTCATAGCTTACCCTTACGGTAACCAGGACTTGTAGTAATCGCCATTATCAATATCAAGAGCGGCCTGGGTAACCTGTAATGGTTTAAATGTATCGATCATAACCGCAAGTTCCTCGGTACCTTTTTTACCGATACTGGCTTCATAGGTTCCTGGGTGCGGACCATGGGGTATTCCTGCAGGGTGTAAGGATATATATCCTCTATCTATTCCCTTCCTGCTCATAAAATCCCCATCCACATAATAGAGGACCTCGTCAGAATCTATATTGGAGTGGTTGTAGGGCGCCGGGATGGATTCCGGGTGGTAATCATATAACCTGGGTACAAATGAACACACTACGAAGGCACTGGTTTCAAAGGTCTGGTGTACCGGTGGTGGTTGGTGCACCCTCCCCGTGATGGGTTCAAAATCATGTATGGAAAACGCATATGGGAAATTGTATCCATCCCAGCCTACAACGTCAAACGGGTGTGTCGCATACACCAGCTCGTGTAATTCTCCCTGCTTTTTGATCTTCATCACAAAGTCACCCTTTTCATCATGTGCTTTCAGGTTTCTCGGCAATTTAAAATCGCGCTCACAAAACGGGGAGTGTTCCAGGTGCTGACCAAACCAGTTACGGTAGCGCTTGGGTGTATATATAGGATGATAGGATTCTGTCACCAGCAGCCGGTTATCCTCCGTATCAAACTCGATCTGGTAGATCATACCCCTGGGAATCAGGATATAGTCGCCATACTCAAATGGAATCTCACCCAACAAGGTTTTGAGTGTTCCGGTCCCTTCGTGAATGAACAGCAATTCGTCCGCATCCGCATTCTTGTAAAAATAATCGGTCATGGATTTACGGGGGGCAGCCAGGCCAATATGCACGTCCGAGTTAAATAGTACTGTTGTTCTGCTATCCAGGTAATCATCTTTTGGCTTTACCTGGTATCCTTTTAATAACCTCGATTTTATATTGTGTTCTACAGCGGCTTTGGGCCTTACATCCCTGCTCTCCCGGACTTCTTTTACCTGTGTTGGCCTGTGAAGATGGTATAATAAGGAAGACATCCCATCAAAACCAATGGTTCCGAACAGCTGCTCGTAATGCAAGCTGCCGTCCGGTTTTTTGAATTGGGTGTGCCTTTTATGAGGGATCTTTCCCAGTTTATGATAAAGTGGCATAGTGTAAAGTTTACAGTTCTGTTTACCTGCACCTATATTCTCTGGTAAGCAATCGATTTCGCTTAGCAGGTGCAGGGGCTTAAAATTACGATAATTATGAATCTTAATGAAATCGATGAGCAGGGATAGTAACCAATTGTTAATAGCGAAGGGATCGTTTGAAATGCATCAATTTTTAAGTCATTAGCACAAGGGATACTGCTTTTCAAAACGTAATTTATGCAGAGAATTAATACGATTTGAACATGGAAAAGAAGAAAGAAAACAAAAAAGCAGATTACAACCCTGAAGTGACCAAGGAAGACCTGGAAGCTCTTGGTAAAAAAGGCCTGAGCATGGATGCCCGGGATGATCGCAAATTACAGAAGCGTGAAAACCAGGTAGACTTTACAGGGAAGGATTTGGATGTTCCCAAAGGCAAACAAAACATAATGGATAATAACAGCAAGGTAAAAGACGAAGAAAACAAGTTCTACAGCCAGGGAGGAGAGCGGAAGAATAACCTTGAAGAAAGAAAAGACAGTTAAACTTAAAACCTACGCATTATGTCAGAAGATAAAGAGAACTTAATAGAACAGAAAAAAAAGCAGCGCCGAGAAGAACAGGCTATTGATGAATCAGGAACACAAGGAAAAGAAATAAATCACCAGGTGAAGGATAAAAAGGACTATCACCAACCACGTGACACAGCATAACACATCTACTTGTGCTACGCCATCAAGGAATGGGAGGTCTTTAAAGAAAAAAAGCCTCCCATTTTTTTTGGAAAGCCTTTCATTGGTCCGAGCCGGTTTCCCGGTCACATTCCATGCACCTCAATAAAGGTGCACAACACAACACCGCAAATATAGGAAAGCTTTTTTATTTCTCCGACTTAAGCATCAACTTTCCCCTTTCCGGTTATAGGTCCGAACGATCAATCGCGCCGCTTTATCGTAGTTGATATAGTTATAAACCCAATTAAAAAAGACTACCACCTTGTTCCTGAAACCTACCAAGGCCATCAGGTGCACGAACATCCATATCAGCCAGGCAAAAGTCCCTGAAAAACTACCTCGACTCGGCAGATCTACCACGGCTTTATTCCTGCCGATAGTGGCCATGGTTCCCTTATCAAAATAGCTGAAGGGCTCCATCTCCCTCCCTGCGAGTAAGCGTTCAAAATTGGACGACAGGTGTTTTCCTTGCTGAATGGCCGGTTGCGCTACCTGCGGATGTCCCTCCGGGAAATCTTCAGTTTCCATATAGGCAATGTCCCCGATAGCGAAGATCTCCTCAAACCCTTTAACCTGGTTAAAGCGGTTTACCTTGAAACGATTAAATCGTTCTAACAAGGCCTCATCAGGCAGGCCCGGTATTTTAGCTCCGGTAACTCCTGCTGTCCAGATAAAATTCCTGCTGCTGAATTCATCTCCCTGGTTGGTTTTTAATACCGTGCCGTCATAGCTCTCAACCATGGTATTCAGGTGAACAGTCACCCCCATTTTTTCTAAAAATTCCTGTGATTTTTTTGAGGATCTCGGTCTCATCGGTGGCAGGATACGATCTGTACCTTCAAAAAGATGGATCTCCATTTCAGCCACGTTAAGATGCGGGTAATCTCTCGGGAAAACATTCTTTTTCAGTTCGGCAAATGCCCCGGCCAGTTCCACCCCGGTGGGGCCGGCGCCGATAATACAAAAATTCAATAAGGATAGTCGCTCCTGCTGGTTTGTAGAATCGTCGGCTTTCTCAAAGTTCTGCAGCATATAGCTACGGATATTCAATGCCTGGGGGACACTTTTCATGGGCATGGAGTACTCCTTGAAACTCTCGTTTCCAAAATAGTTGGTCTTTGTACCTGTAGCCATCACCAGGTAATCATAACTGACCTGTCCTTTATTGGTCACTACCGTTTTCTTTTCTGGCTCAATCCGTTCAACCTCAGCCCACCTGAAATGAAAGTCTTTTAGCTTCTTGAGGATTTTTCGGATGGGATAAGCAATAGAGTCCGGTTCCAGTCCCCCGGTAGATACCTGGTATAATAAGGGTTGAAAAGTATGATAGTTATTCCGGTCGATCATCACGATCTGAACCTCCTGCCCTTTCAGTGATTTGGCCAGGTTTATCCCGGCAAAGCCACCACCTATAATTACGATTCTTTTAAGTTCTGACGCTGGAATGTTCATGGGGTACTTTTTACATAAAAATACTTAAAGTAATATGAACTAGATGTTTTTACAGCTACTATATCCACTAGACAAAATTCCCGAATACCGGATAAAAAGAAGTCGCGGGGTTGTTCGTCTGTTCAAGTTGTTCATTGGTCGTAATCTCAAGGAATACAGGAACATAAACGCTATTTTTACTGCTGCTACCTAAACAACCACGCATGAATAACCTACAATTAACTATCATAACGGCACTGGCTATTACTTTTTTACTGTCTTCGTGTACTAAGGATTCGCCATTACTGCAGGAAAAGCAGTATGAAGCCCTGGAAGCAAAGACCTCGGGTTCTAAAGTAAAAAATAATAATGGTCAACAGTCACAACGAAAGGTCTTGTCGTGGGTACAGAGCATGCAGCATTCCAATGGGCTGTTAGAGAGCGCAGAATATACAGATTTTGTATCCCTTTATGACAATTCTCTTGCTGCCATTCTCTTCATTAACACCGGTGATGTAAACCGAGCAGAGCATATATTTGATTATTTCAATGAACGCCTTGAGACCGAGTTTAAAGCAGGAAGTGGCGGATTCTATCAATCAAGAGGAGTTTCCGGTCTTCGCTCTGAACGTATTTGGATGGGAGATAATGCCTGGTTGTTAATCGCATTGAATTACTACGAACAACAGACAGGAAATAATACTTACAACGCCATGCAGCAGGCACTTGAAGATTGGCTAAGACAATCACAGGACGCTGATGGTGGAATCCGTGGGGGATACAATGATGATGGCACTCCAATTCATAAGGTAACAGAAGGGGTCCTGATGGCATACCATGCGGTTAAAGGGTACGACGACTTCCACAAGGGCATCCTTAACTTCCTTGAAGAGGAACGTTGGGACTCAGACACCCAGGACCTGGTGACCGGTTCTGATGATGATCGCTATAATTTCGCGATGGATCTTCACCC
>JABDLH010000144.1 GCA_013003145.1 Flavobacteriaceae bacterium
GGATGCCCTGGAACCACTGGCCCTTGATTATATATTTTATAAACGATAACAACCCAATTCCGATAACCAACTAAACAAAAGATTATGACGCTCCGGTTAAAATTTCAATTATCCTTCATGATGTTCCTGGAATTCTTCATCTGGGGAGGATGGTTCGTAACCTTAGGCACCTATATGGGCGACAACCTCCGGGCTTCGGGGGGTGAGATAGCAATGGCCTTCTCTACCCAGTCCTGGGGTGCCATTATTGCTCCGCTGATCATAGGTATCGTGGCAGACCGCTATTTTAACGCTGAAAGAATACTGGGAATATTGCACCTGGTGGGTGCTGTCCTGATGTACCAGATGTACCAGTCTGTAGACTTCGGTGATTTTTACCCCTATGTGCTTGGGTATATGATTTTGTACATGCCCACACTGGCCCTGGTGAATTCTATTTCGTTCAGGCAGATGAAAGATCCGGCCAAGGAGTTTTCTTATGTAAGGGTATTCGGAACCATCGGGTGGATCACCGCGGGTCTCATCATCTCTTATGTCTTCCTATGGGATTCCGTGGAGGCCAGGGCAGAAGGTATGCTGAGAAATACCTTCCTTATGGTGGCTATAGCCTCGGGTATTTTAGGACTGTTCAGTTTTACACTTCCCAAGACGCCACCTAAAGTAGATAAGGACGAAAAGATCAGCATCTCCAGCATGCTGGGACTGGATGCCCTTGCCCTTTTAAAGGACAGGAACTTCCTGATCTTCTTTATCTCTTCTATCCTAATCTGTATTCCGCTGGCTTTTTATTACCAGAACGCCAATCCTTTCCTGGCGGAGATAGGCATGGATAATCCCACGGGTAAGATGACCATAGGTCAGGCCTCGGAGGTAATCTTTATGTTATTATTGCCATTCTTCTTTAAGAAGTTCGGGTTTAAAATGACCCTGATCTTCGGGATGCTGGCATGGACTGTCCGTTACCTGTTGTTTGCCTATGGCGATGCAGGGGAACTTGCTTTTATGTTATTGATAGGAATTGCACTCCACGGGATCTGTTACGACTTCTTCTTTGTGTCCGGGCAAATCTATACCGATAGTAAGGCTGGGGAGAAATTTAAAAGTTCTGCTCAAGGCCTTATTACCCTCGCTACCTATGGGGTGGGGATGCTGATCGGGTTTTGGGTGGCCGGCCAGATTGCGGATGAGTTCCTCAGACCGGACGGAACCCATGTCTGGGAAGATATCTGGATGTACCCCGCAGGATTCGCCCTGGTCGTAATGATACTGTTCGCGATCTTCTTTAAAAACGAGCAGATCGAGTATAAATCCTGAGGAATTTTTATCTTCAGGGCCCATTAAAAAGAGAAACATGGCAAAGAAAATAAGATTAGGTATCCTGGGCGGAGGAGGCGACTCCCTTATCGGGGTATTGCACAGGGTGGCAGCCCATATCAATGACAACTATGAAATTGTAGGGGCAGTATTTAACCCTGACCACGAGAAGAGCCTCGATTTTGCAAAAGAGATCGATATTCCTACCAACCGCATCTACAAGGATTTTGACACCCTGGTAGAGGAGGAAATGAAATTACCGGAGGATGAGCGGATCCAGGTTTGCTCTATCCTGACTCCAAATTTCCTGCATTTTCCCATGGCTAAAAAATTATTGGACAACGGTTTCCACGTGATCTGTGAAAAGCCGATGACCACCACCTACGAAGAGGCGAAGATCCTGGAAGAAGCTCATAAAAAGGCGGGGGTGGTATTTGCCCTTACCCATACCTATACGGGCTATCCCATGGTGCGACAGATGCGGGAGATGATCAAGGCAGGGGAATTAGGAAAGATCCATAAGGTAGATGCACGTTATTACCAGGGCTGGATCAATCCCGTGATCCACGACCCGGCGAAAAGGGCCTCGGTCTGGAGACTGGATCCTAAAAAAGCAGGAATCAGTTCCTGTATGGGAGACATAGGGGTGCATGCCTTTAATATGGTCGAATACACCACGGGGATAAAGATAAAATCCCTTTTGGCCGATTTTAATTACCTCTACGATGATAACCAGATGGATGTGGATGGAACAGTACTGATCCGCGCCGGGAAGCACGTTAAAGGTGTGATCAGGAGTAGCCAGGTAGCCACAGGGGAAGAGAATGGCTTAGCCATCAGGATCTATGGTGAAAAAGCAGCCCTGGTCTGGGAGCAGGAAAAGCCGAATTACCTCTATCGCCTCAGCGATGATGAACCCATTCAGATTTATAAGCCGGGGAATGCGTACAATTCTAAGTTATCACTGGATGGCACTAAGTTGCCTGCAGGACACCCGGAAGGAATCTTTGATGCCATGGCCAATATTTACCTCGGTGTAGCCCGGGCGATCAGGAACCAGGATTACAATAGCGGGGAATTCCCAACCATGACGGATGGGGTTCGCGGGCTGAATTTTATAGAGGCTACCGTAGAATCTAACAAGAAGGGGAATGTCTGGGTAGACCTGGATGCATAAAATACCTTGATCAGAAAAAAACCCGCAACTAAAATTGCGGGTTTTTTTATGTTTTATCGCTCAAATACCTTGTCGTAGATCTCACAGACCACGACCATGCTATGAACGGGTTTCCTGCCATAGGGCTTGAGTTCCCTCTCAAAATATTCCCAATGCAGGCTCTTCCAGTGTTCCAGGGAGCCGATCCCGGATAATTTCGCATAGGATTCCCGTATACTGAAGAAAGGGACCAGCCGTACGGCAACCGTACGGAGGACGCATTTAGCGTTCTCATTACTGTCTGTAAGAATCGTAAAGTCGCCAATTTTTGGCAGGGCTTGCTTTCGCAGTTGAAGTCCTAAGAGCGAATGGGATATGGCCTTCTTATTTCCTGCTAAAACTTCCCTCAAAAGAGTGTCTGCTACGACAGCTTCGTCGCTCAGGGCAATTACCTTGGGTTCTTCGGCAAATGCGTATTGTATGTGGGTATCCAAAAAATCACCCCACAGGTTTCTGGCTGATGCGTTATTCATGTATGGTTGTTACTAATAATAAAACCGTAGAAGTTCTAATTATCACATTTTTTATGCTCAGACACCAGATTAAAGGAGTGTGATCAGAGCTCAAATTATTTCGTATTTCCTATATTTATAACTTGCCGATCACTGCGGCAACCTACAGAATAAATATAGGGTTAAATTCTAAATAACGATTCTCATTAACCAATCTGAATATATCAATAGACATATACTATGAAAACGATTAAAGGACCGGCTGTGTTCCTGGCGCAGTTCGTAGACGATAAACCCCCGTTTAATTCCCTGGACGGCATGTGCCAATGGGCAGCAGGCCTGGGCTATAAGGGGATACAGATCCCAACCTGGGAAAACTTCCTGATAGACCTGGACAAGGCTGCTGAAAGCCAGGCGTATTGTGATGAATTAAAAGGTAAAGTCAATTCGTACGGCCTGGAGATCACAGAACTCTCCACGCACTTGCAAGGACAATTGGTTGCGGTGAACCCTGCCTATGACCTTATGTTCGATAATTTTGCGCCGGACAAAGTAAAAAACAACCCAAAGGCCCGGACAGAATGGGCGGTAGATACCGTAAAGAAAGCTGCGACAGCCAGCAGGAGGTTAGGGCTTAATGTGCATGCCACCTTCTCCGGTGCATTGCTCTGGCATACCTGGCACCCCTGGCCGCAAAGACCACCGGGATTGGTAGAACTGGGTTTTGAAGAACTGGCCAAAAGATGGATGCCTATCCTGAATCATTTTGACAAAGAAGGGGTGGATGTCTGTTACGAGATACACCCGGGAGAAGACCTGCATGACGGGGATACCTTTGAGCGCTTCCTGGAAGCTACGGGCAACCATAAACGAGTTAATATACTTTACGATCCCAGCCATTTTGTATTGCAGCAATTAGATTACATCACTTATATAGACCATTACCACGAATTCATTAAATCTTTCCATGTAAAGGACTCCGAATTTAACCCAACGGGTAAGAAGGGAGCTTTTGGAGGTTATAATGACTGGGGAGACAGGGCCGGCAGGTACCGTTCCCTGGGTGATGGGCAGATCGACTTTAAGACCATCTTCTCCAAACTCACCCAGTACGGTTGTGACGTCTGGGCAGTGATGGAGTGGGAATGCTGCATCAAAAGCCCGGAGCAAGGAGCCCGGGAAGGCGCTAAATTTATCGCCGACCATATTATAGAAGCCACCGAAAAAACCTTTGACGATTTCGCCGGGGGTGATATAGACCAAGAAATGCTTAAAAAAATACTAGGAACCAAATGAAAAAACTACTGATTTGCCTGTTCGCAGGCACCGTGATCTTCGCATGTAAAGAAGAAAAAGAGAAAGCAACAGAAACTACTGAAGCCAAAGAAGAAGTAACAATGAGTACAGGTGCAACTAAGTATGACGAGGGTGAATGGGTCGTCCTTTTTGACGGCACCTCATTTGATGGCTGGAAAGGCTACAGCATGGATGGAGTTCCGGATGCCTGGAAACTGCAGGACAGCGCCATGGTATTTGACCCACCTAAGAACAGGCCCGATGGAGAAAGTTATAACCTCGTTACAGAGAAGGAATATACCAACTTTGTGCTGTCGCTGGAGTGGAAGATCGCTGAGGGTGGAAACAGTGGAGTTTTCTGGGGTGTTCAGGAAGACGAAAAGTATCCCCAGCCTTATGAGACCGGTCCCGAGATCCAGGTACTGGACAACAAGCGCCACCCGGACGCCAAGAATGGGTTAACCCACCAGGCGGGGGCACTCTATGATATGGTAGCACCTGATAAAGATGTGACCAAGCCCGCGGGGGAATGGAATACCATGGTGATCACAGTAGACCAGGAAGCTAAAAGAGGTAGCGTGGAACTCAACGGGGAACAGGTGACAGAATTCCCTGTTGCCAATGAACTTTGGAATGTGATGGTCTCAAAATCCAAATTCGCCGATTGGGAAGGATTTGGTAAACAGGCCACGGGTAAGATCGGGTTGCAGGACCATGGGGACCGGGTAGCCTACAGGAATATCAAGATTAAAGAACTTAAGTGATCTCTATGAGGTATTTGTTTGTATTACTGCTGGCCCTGGGAATGGGGTCTTGCCAGGAAAAAGTAAAAGTAGATCCCCTTGAAAAGAAAGAAGGGTCTGAACAAGTCATTACGTATGAAGAATACAGTGGTGAAGAACCCACCACCCCGGAAGCGACAGAGGTTTACGAGCCTGTCCCTCCTACGGTAGATCCCAACGGGCAGGACGGCGCACCAAGTGATGCCATAGTGCTTTTTGACGGCAGCGATTTTGATGCCTGGGAAATGGTCAGTGACAGCTCGGAGGTAAAGTGGCATCTCAATGAGGATGGAAGTATGACCGTTAAGGATAAAACCGGTGATATACAGACCAAGCAGGAGTTTGGTGATATCCAATTGCATATTGAGTGGCGCTCACCGGCCGAAATACAGCGGGATGGTCAGAACAGGGCCAACAGTGGTGTATTCCTTGATGGACTTTATGAAGTACAGGTTTTGGATAATAACGATAATGATACCTATACCAACGGACAGGTAGGGTCTATCTATAAGCAACATGTCCCACTGGCCAAAGCTTCAGTTCCCAGTGGTGAGTGGAACACTTATGACATCATTTACCGTGCACCCCATTTTAATGATGCCGGGGAGAAAATTAAATCAGGGACTATTACGGTATTGCACAATGGTGTGCTGATCCAGGATCACGTGGAGATCAAGGGAACCACCCCTTATATTGGCTGGCCCAAAAACCCTGCCCATGGGAAAGGGCCGATCCGCTTACAGGATCACGGGGACAACAGTAGGGTGAGTTACCGCAATATCTGGGTGCGCGAACTGTAGGAGATTTGTCTTTTTCCATGGCAACCCGTGCATTTTGTATATTTTTGCGATTCTAAAAAGCAGCTATGATTCAATCCATGACAGGTTTCGGGAAGCATGTAATTCAGCTCCCCACCAAAAAGATCACCGTTGAGCTCAAGTCTCTGAATAGTAAGAACCTGGATGTCATTGCGCGCATTCCCTCTGCTTACCGGGAAAAAGAATTAGAGTTACGTAAGCTGATCGCAGATGCCCTGGAAAGGGGTAAGGTAGATTTTAGCCTGTATGTTGAAGCCAATGGCGATGAAACCAACTCGGAGGTCAATGACCAGGTGGTGAGGAAATACATGGAACAATTAGGCAGTATTGTTCCCGGGGATGAGATTCGATTGCTGGAGATCGCCATGCGCATGCCGGATGTTTTAAAAACAGACCGGGAGGATATTGATGAAACCGAGTTTGAACAGATCAGGCTTGCCCTGGAAAAAGCGCTTGAAGAGATCAACACTTTCAGATCTGAAGAAGGTAAAGTACTCGAAGCCGATTTTAATAGTCGTATTGCGAACCTCCAATCGCTGTTGTCCCAGGTAAAACAAATGGATCCGGAGCGCCTCGCTACCATACGGGAACGTTTAGTCAAAGCCGTAGCCGATCTAAAGGCTGAGGTAGATGAGAACCGTTTTGAACAAGAACTGATCTATTACCTGGAAAAATACGATATCACAGAAGAGAAAGTACGGCTGGCCAACCACCTGGACTATTTTACCGAGACCCTGAATTCCGATGATTCTAACGGGAAAAAGCTGGGGTTTATTTCCCAGGAGATCGGGCGCGAGATCAATACGATCGGGTCTAAGGCCAATTATGCCCCTATGCAGCAATTAGTGGTGCAGATGAAAGACGAGCTGGAGAAGATTAAGGAACAAATGCTGAACGTATTGTAATGGAAGGAGGAAAACTCATCGTATTCTCAGCCCCCTCGGGCAGTGGAAAGACCACCATCGTAAGACACCTTTTAGAACAGCCAGAACTCAACCTGGCGTTCTCTGTTTCTGCTACCTCCAGGCCCCGCCGTATCCGTGAAAAGCATGGAGAGCATTACTATTTCA
Source organism: Flavobacteriaceae bacterium (assembly GCA_013003145.1). Taxonomy (GTDB): domain Bacteria; phylum Bacteroidota; class Bacteroidia; order Flavobacteriales; family Flavobacteriaceae; genus Zeaxanthinibacter. The sequence goes on from JABDLH010000144.1 coordinate 6,949, forward strand.
TGTCGATCAACGAGTTTAAACAACACATTAAGAAAGAAGATTTCCTGGAATGGGAAGAAGTGTACCGCGATAATTTTTACGGTACCCTGAAGACCGAGGTAGAACGGTTATGGGCAGAAGGCAAGAATGTGATCTTTGATATCGATGTTGCCGGTGGGCTGCGTATCAAGAAAAAATTCCCTGAAGTCACCCTCGCGGTATTCGTCAAGCCTCCAAGCGTGGACGAGTTGAAGATCCGCTTAAAGAAGCGAAGTACGGAAAGTGATGAAAAGATCAACATGCGAATCGCCAAAGCATCGGTAGAACTCGCTACAGCACCTCAGTTTGATAAGATCATTAAAAACTACGACCTGGACACCGCCCTAAATGAAGCCCACCAGTTAGTCGCGGATTTTGTGGGAGCAAAAAAGCCGGATTCTAAATAACACTATTACCCCAAAGTTTTAATTATGGAACTCCCCTCTTCAGTGGAAGAGGGGAATGAATTGCGCTGTAGGCGCAAGAAAGGGGAGTTTGCTCGTACAGATGAGAAGCTTGTACTTCCATATACATCATATTAAGTGAGACAAGAGGATCAACCACACACAGCTCCCCTCTTCAGCCGAAGAGGGGAATGAATTGCGCTGT
>JABDLH010000146.1 GCA_013003145.1 Flavobacteriaceae bacterium
TACTATTCCTGCCAATGAGGACGGGACACATAAGCTGGATAAAAATTCCTTCCATATCTGGCCAAGGGGGAAGTTTATGTTTATTGCCATGCCTAACCTGGATGGAAGCTTCACCTGCACCCTTTTCCTGCCTTTTGAAGGAGAGGTGTCTTTTGAGAACCTGAAAACAAAGGAAGAAGCAAGAGATTTTTTTAAGACTTATTTTCCCAATGTGATGCAGGACATTGAAAACCTGACAGGGGATTTCTTAAGCAACCCTACCAGTGCCATGGTTACCATGAAATGCTTCCCTTGGACCTATTGGGACAAAGTAGCCCTCGTAGGTGATTCTGCCCATGCCATAGTACCATTTTACGGGCAGGGAATGAATGCGGGTTTTGAGGACATCTACGTACTCGACCAATTGATACATGAACTGGGGGACGACTGGGAAACGATCTTTAAGACTTACGAAAAACAGCGTAAACCCAATGCTGATGCCATCGCCGAGCTCAGCTACAGGAACTTTATGGAGATGAGCAGTAAGACAGCAGACCCTATGTTCTTACTACAGAAAAAGATTGAAAAGCGATTTTCGGCTAAATACCCTGAAAAATGGATACCTGCCTATTCCAGGGTGACTTTTTCGGACAGGCCTTATGTTGAAGCTTTAGAGATAGGGGACAGGCAGGAAGCCATTATGAAGGAGATCATGGCACATCCAGGTATCGAGGAGGTGTGGGATAGCGAGATGGTAGAAAAGATGATCCTGGAACGCCTGTAGGGCTTAGTCCGGCTTCTTTCTCTTCATTTCAGCCCGTCGCATAGGCATGCCGTCGATAAGCGTAAAAATAGTGGCGGGATCAGCGATGGTCTCCAGGTTTAATTTTACTCCTCCATCTTTTCCTACCAGGATAGTACCACCGGGCAAAGGGTAATACTTTTCGGGGATTTCCAGTTCGTATTTCTCACCATTGGAATCATAGACTTGCTGCTCCTTGATATAGAACACCAATAAATCCCTCTCTTCTATGCCATCCGTTTCCGAATTGTATAAGCTGGCGGCTGCACTGTCAGTTACCGGCACATCATCGGACACGGAAAAAAATAATAGCCGGTGTTTCCACCGGTAATCCTTAATATGCTGGGCCTGTGTATGCATACCAGAGAGCAGTAGCGCAAAGATCAGTATAGTTCTCATCTGTAGAATATAATAAAAAAACCACCCTATGAGGGTGGTTTTAATATATGATATGTCTGGATATTAGATCTTTCCGAACATCTTCTGCATTTTCTCCTGCTCTTCCTCGGCCAGGACCGGGTCTACCAGTATCCTGCCACTGTGCTCGTCAGTAATGATCTTCTTCCTTGAAGCGATTTCAACCTGTACCTGTGGAGGTATGGTAAAGAATGATCCCCCGGAAGCACCGCGTTCAATAGGTACAACGGCCAGGCCATTCTTCACATTGTTACGGATACGCTTATAGGCTTTGATCAGTCTTTCTTCGATCTGTTCCTGGTACTCCTCAGATTTTGCCAGGAGAGATTTCTCTTCTTTTTCAGTTTCAGCAAGGATAGCATCCAATTCGCTCTTCTTGTGCTTCAGGTGTGTCTCCCGCTCACTAAGACGTTCCTTAGTCTCTGAGATCACTTCCTTCTTCTGTTCAATCTGAACTTTAAACTCTTTTATGTTCTTTTCGGCCAATTGAATTTCCAGTTCCTGGAATTCAACTTCCTTAGCCAGGGAATTGAATTCCCTGCTGTTACGGACATTTTTTTGCTGGTCCGCATATTTCTTGATCAGCGTTTTAGATTCCTCGATGAGGTTCTTCTTGGCGGTAATCTCGTAGTTGATCGTTTCTACATCGGTCTTCAGCTTGTCGATCCTGGTTTTGAGGCCCAGTACTTCATCTTCGAGATCTTCTACTTCCAGTGGCAATTCGCCCCTTACATTCCTTATCTCGTCAACGCGGGAATCAATTAGTTGCAGATCATATAGTGCCCTTAATTTTTCCTCTACTGTCGCTTCTGTCTTTGTTGCCATACTTTAAAAATACTTGATGGGATTTGTTATACTCTCGGATAAAGAGATTGCAAAATTAGGAATTTTTTTTGTAAGATAGTCAACCAATAGGGTTTTTGTAAACTGCTCAGATTCAAAGTGTCCGATATCGGCCAGCAAGATCTTTTTTTCCGCTTCGTAAAACTGGTGATATTTAAGGTCTGAAGTAACCAATGCGTCTGCACCCGCAGCCTTGGCAGCTCCTATAGCGAAGGCGCCACTACCTCCTAGCACTGCCACTTTCCTGATTCTTTTACCTGTTAGTTCCGTATGTCTCACGACCTTAGCATGCATACGGTCTTTAAGTAACTGTAAAAAAGCCTCTTCGTCCATATCTCCTTCCAGCTCGCCTACCATACCCATACCCATTTCCTGGTGCAGGTTTTCGGTAAGGAGCACTTCATAGGCTACTTCTTCGTAGGGGTGATTTTCTTTGAGTGCAGCAATGATACGATCCTGAAGGTTGTCCTGGAAAACTACCTGTACCTGGATTTCTTCTTCAAAATGCGTTGATCCAATTTCGCCCAATGTAGGGTTGCTTCCTTCTTCGGCCCTGAAACTCCCGGTCCCACGGAGGTTAAAGCTGCAATGACTGTATTTCCCGATATGCCCCGCACCGGCTGCAAATAGCGCTTCCCGGACGTCTTCTGCACTGTCTTTGGGTACATAGGTCATTAACTTTCGAATACTTCCTTTTTTAGGAATCAGTACGGCTCTTTCACCGAGGCCAAGTACCTCGCATATCTTGGCATTGACACCTTCCCAGGCGTTGTCCAGTGCCGTGTGAATCGCATAGATATTGATATCATTGGCAATGGCTTTCATTACCACGCGCTCTACATAGGTCTTACCGGTCAGTTTTTTTAATCCCCCGAAAATGATGGGGTGAAAACTTACTACCAGGTTGCACGACTTTTCAATAGCTTCATCAATTACATTCTCTAAAGTATCCAGGGTTACAAGGATGCCGGTGACCTCGGCCTTGGCATCGCCGACCAGCAGACCGACGTTGTCAAAGTCCTCCGCCTGCGACAGGGGCGCGAGTTCCTCCAGTATACCAGTTACATCTTTTACAATCATTTGAGGATTTTAAGGCCTTCAAAGATAAAATATTATAATTTCGCTGACGATGCAACTGCTCAGAAAAATAGCGTTTCCCATCTCCCTGCTCTATGCATTGGTAGTGATCCTACGAAATTTTCTATTCGACATCGGTGTTTTTCCTTCGGTCCGTTTCAGGACCCCTACCATCTGCGTGGGTAACCTCAGTGTTGGGGGGAGTGGTAAAACTCCTATGACAGAGCTCCTTGTTCGTATGTTGCAACCCTCAGTTCGCCTGGCAGTACTCAGCCGTGGTTATAAGAGGAAGACCAAGGGTTTTATACTGTCTGACCATAACAGCACAGCCGCTGATATCGGGGATGAACCCATGCAGATTCATAAAAAATTCCCGGAGATCCATGTAGCTGTGGATGCAGATCGTAGAAGGGGAATCCGGATATTGGAAACCCTGGTAAAGCCCGATATGATCATCCTGGACGACGCTTTCCAGCACCGGCGTGTAACTCCGGACATGTCCATATTACTGACGCCCTATGATCAATTGTATGTCGATGACTGGTACTTGCCTACAGGGGATCTTCGCGATAGTAAATCGGAGGCCAAAAGAGCCGATGTGATCATAGTGACCAAATGTCCGTCAAGACTGAACGTTGAGGCACAGGATAAAATAAAAGATAAGCTGGCGCCCGCTGCGCACCAATTACTTCTATTTAGCTACCTTGAATACGATACCCGATTAAAGGGAGGTGAAAAGGACTTAAAACTTGATGACCTGAAGGATAAAGAGGTAACTCTGCTTACCGGGATCGCTAAACCGGAACCGCTTATGGAATACCTTGGTAAAAACGGGGTGAATTTTAAACACCTCAGATACCCGGATCACCATAATTTCAGCGAGGCAGAACTGGCTCCCCTCAGGGAAGCATCTGTAGTGCTGACCACGGAGAAAGATTATATGCGAATAGGTGATAGGATTCCGGCTATGTACTATATAGCCGTAAAGCACAGTTTTATGTCTGGAGGCGAGGAAGTGCTAAAAAAGAAGTTAATGCCTTTATGAGGCGGGATTGTTCAGTTTCTTATCCAGGATATTCTCCCCGATCTTCTGGTAAAATACTTCGGGCTTAAAGGGTTTGGTTACCACATCATTACAGCCGGCTGCGTAAAAGGTTTCCAGGCTGTCATCCAAAGAAATAGCAGTTAAGGCTATGATAGGAATTTCCGGGTTAAACTTCCGGATTTGTATGGTGGCTTCCACACCGCTGATTCCGGGCATATGGATGTCCATCAGGATTCCATCGTACGGATTGCTTTCAGCCATGGCTACTGCATCGGTACCATTTGAGGCGATATCGCAATTAACACCCCTCTTATTCAGCATTTTCTTGGTGATCACCTGGTTGATCTTGTTATCCTCTACAACGAGCAAATGCAATCCATCCAGATCGTAGTCTTTCTGAGATGTTTCCATTGCCAATTCTTCCACCACGCTGTCCTTACTCTTCATTTCCAGTTCAAAGAAGAAAGAACTTCCTTTTCCTTGTTGACTTTCCAAGTAGATCTTACTGCCAAACAGGCCTAACAAACTCTTTACAATGGTAAGTCCGAGCCCTGTTCCACCGTATTCCCTGTTGATCTGTACCGATCCCTGTTCAAAGCTATCAAAGATATTTTCCTGTTGTTCCGGAGATATGCCGATCCCGGTATCACGCACTTCAAAATAGACCCTGACATCCTCTTCAGACTTTTCTTTTAACTTGGCGATAACCGTTACCTCACCGTCTTTAGTGAATTTCAGGGCGTTGCCTACAAGGTTCATAAAGACCTGTGACAGTTTGATCGGGTCACTTAGGAGGGTGGTGGGGATCTCGGGATCGAAGTCAAGGATCAGTTTGGTCTTATTGGCTTTGGCCGTCTGCTGAAGCGAATTGAGCACTTCGTTCAGTACTTTCTTAAGATTGAATTCAATATGCAATGCTTCCAACTTATCGGCATCGATCTTGTTGATCTGTAAAATGTCATTGATGAAATTCAGCAGGTAATCCCCGGAGAATTTCAGGGATTTAAGATGTTCTTTCTGGCTTTCTGTCGGGTTTTCTTCCAACAGCAGGTGGGTGAGTCCGGTTACTGCATAGAGCGGTGTCCGCAATTCATGACTTACCGTAGAAAGGAAATTGGTCTTAGCTTCCATGGCCGATACTGCGGCGTCCCTGGCCGACTGCAACTCTTTATTCTTGGTGTGCAGCAGGTCATTGGTCTTTAATTTGATCTGGTTATTCCTGTACAGGGATACAGCCAATAAGGAGATAATGGTCAGGAAAGCAGAGGTAAGAATGGCCGTGATCTCTGATCGGTTCGCCGAGGCGCTCAGATCTTCGATCTTGGCGTCCTGCCTCTTGATCTCTTCGTTCATAAAATCGAACTGTATGCGGTCTGCTGTCCTGGTCTCTGCTTGTAATTTATTGACGTTAAAGATAGAATCGCGGATCTGTAGCAAGTTCTGGTTATGCACCAGGGCCATATCATATTGCCCTCCTGCTTCGTATGCCCGACCAAGTAATTCGTTTGCAGATACGATCTCTTTGCCAAATTTATTGTCGACGGCCAGCTGCAAAGCTTCTTTCCCGTTCTTGATGCTTTCTTCGTAAGCTTCCTGCTCCAGGAACAAGCGTGCAAGACTCATATGAGCCCTCATTTTCAGGTATTGCTTCTCGTAGAGGTCATTGTTTACAATCAGTGCATTCAGGTTGGTAGCAGCCTGCTCATAGCGTTTCATACTGACCAGGATATCCGCTTCAAGCAGTAGTATGTGGTTCAGTAAATTCCGGTCATTGCTCAGTTTTTTAGCCTCTATCAATGCATCGATGGCCTGGAAGCTGTTTCCATTATTGAATTTAAGCAAGGCATCGATGTATTCGTGCACCGCCTGCCCATAGGGGTACGAGCTATTTTTTAAGGTTACCGCTGCGCGCTGCCAGAAGAAGGTGGCGTTTTCAGTTTTATCCAGATCCAGGTACAGGAGGGCCGATTGGTGAAAGGCGTCTACCAGGGATTTAAAATCTTCCTGGGATTCGGCCAGCAGTGCTGCCTCGTTCAATGCTTCAAGAGCTACATCCAGTTTATTCTGGTTCTTAAGGCTTTTGGATTTGAGAAAAAAGGAATCTATATCCTGATCAGGGAGGGTATCCTCCTGTGACAGGACCGTACATGCAAACAACAATGCAAAGACCGCAGTAAGTAAGGGGCGCATTGGTCTATGTAGGTTTATGTATCTCAAATGTAATTTTTCTGCATCAAATATTTGACGACATCGATCAGGCGGCTGCTGTAGCCGGTCTCGTTATCGTACCAGCCGATAATCTTGACCATTTTACCAATTACTGATGTCATCTGAGAATCAAACGTACAAGAGTGATAACTATTGTTTATATCGATAGAAACTATCGGATCTTCAGTGTAAAATAAGATATTTTTCAGAGAATTTTCTGATGCTTCCCGGAAAGCGCGATTCACCGCCGCTATACTGGTCGATTTTTTGACATTCAGGGTGATATCAGTCAGGGAACCATTGGGAACCGGAACGCGTATCCCGCAACCCCCGATAACAGGGGCAAGGTGTGGGAAGACCCTGGTGAGTGCCTTAGCCGCACCCGTGGTTGTAGGAACAATAGACTGTCCTGCAGCCCTGGCCCGCCGCAGATCCCTGTGTGGTTGGTCGTGCAGACTCTGGTCAGAGGTATAAGAATGTATGGTAGTGATATACGCCTGCTCTATCCCGCATAATTCGTCCATTACCTTCAGCATGGGAGCAGCGTTATTGGTCGTACAGGAAGCAGCAGAAATAATATGGTCATCCGCTTTTAACTCCGATTCATTGACGCCAAAGACGGTCATCGGGATATCGTCATCCGCAGGGGGAGCAGAAAGGATCACCTTCTCGGGCCCGCTGAGCAGGTGTGCTTGTAGTTCGTCGGCAGTTTTGAATTTCCCACTACACTCCACCACCAGCCTGACGCCATGTGCGCCCCAGTTGATCGCGGCAGGGTTTGTTTCGTGTAAAACGGCAAATTGATGACCTGCAGCCGTAATGGTATTGTCATCGTGACTGACCGTGCTGGGAAAGGGGCCGTGGATACTGTCGTACTTCAGTAAATGGGCCAGGGTCGGGGTCTCTGCCGGGTCATTTATTGCGACTACCTCTATACTGGGCTCCTTTTCCAATAATCGGAACAAAGTTCGGCCAATCCGCCCAAATCCGTTAATTCCTATTTTTAGTGGTTCCATCTATAAAAAAACCCGCCAGGGCGGGAATCAGACTTTTGTTGATCGGATTAATTGATGTGCTTATGTGCCTTGTATGAAGAACGTACCAGGGCACCACTTTCTACGTGCCTGAAGCCCATTTCCAGGCCAAGGGTCTCGTATTTTTTAAACTGTTCCGGGGTAATAAATTCTTTAACCGGCAGGTGTTTCTTGGAGGGCTGCAGGTACTGGCCTATAGTGATCACATCGACCCCGGCATTCCGAAGGTCCTGCATGGTCTCTATAACTTCCTCTTCCAGCTCTCCGAGGCCCAACATGATGCCGGATTTGGTGCGTTTGGCTCCGTTTCTTTTCAGGTAGGCGAGTACTTCAAGGCTTCGGTCGTATTTTGCCTGGATACGGACCTCACGGGTCAGACGCCTCACGGTTTCCATATTGTGAGAAACCACTTCCGGAGCTACTTCAATGATCCTGTCCAGGTGTGTCTCTATTCCTTGGAAATCCGGGATAAGCGTTTCCATAGTGGTGCTAGGGTTCATCCTGCGTATGGCTTTTACTGTTTCAGCCCAGATAATAGAACCCATATCTTTAAGATCGTCCCTGTCTACTGAAGTTACCACGGCATGTTTAATTCCCATGATCTTTATAGACCTGGCTACTTTTTCAGGTTCTGCCCAGTCTACCATCTGGGGTCGCCCCGTTTTTACACCACAGAAACCACAAGAACGTGTACATACATTACCCAGGATCATAAAGGTGGCGGTACCTTCACCCCAGCATTCCCCCATGTTGGGACAACTCCCGGAGGTGCAGATGGTATGCAAATCATATTTCTCTACCAGGCCACGGATTTGGGTGTATTTCTTCCCTGTCGGGAGCTTAACCCGTAACCATTTTGGTTTCTTTTTATGCGGTTCGGCAGTTGCCGGACTTGCAGTGGCTGTACTCATAAGCAAAATTTAGAGCAAATATACAAACAAATACTGGGGATAAATAACAGTAGACCCCTTGAGATTTTTTGGATGGGGAGGTGATTAAGGACAGCACCCAGGCGGAATAATCACGGCTGGTTCTTGATGCTTTCGGCAAGCAGTTTTTTGGCCCTGAGCAACTTTACTTTAACATTATTGATGGGTTCCCCTAACTTATCGGCAATTTCGGCATAAGGGAGTTCGTGAAAGTAGCGGAGGTTGATAACCTCCTGGTAATGTGGTTTAAGGGACTTTATATGCTGTAGCAGGCTGGCTAATTGCTGTTCGGTTATGAGGCGATCTTCCGCACTTGGCGCATCGTCCAGCACACTCTTGACAGCATCGTGGTTAGCATAGCTCGAATTTTCAAAAATGTTTCGTTTCTGTTTTCTCAGCAGGTCTACATGCAGATTTTTGGAAATGGTAAAAAGCCAGGTCTTGAATTCGAAATCCTCCTTGTAGGTGTCTATTTTATCAAATGCCTTGGAAAAGGTCTGTATGGTGATGTCCTCGGCATCATTCTCATTTTTAGTCCTTTGCAGCTGGAATCCGTAGACCTCGTTCCAGAATCTATCCAATAGTTGGCTGAAGGCCTTTTGGTTGCCCGATTTGGCCTCTTGGATAATCGATTTTAATGACTTCTCTGTATACTGCAAATTATTGTTTTCGAAGCTGTGGACAGGAGGGTTTTCCTAATCCAGGACGGTATCCTTTTTGCATTCCTGTTCTTCAGGAAGTTTTCCGCAAAAACCACAGGCTTCACCATCCTTGTTCAGGAATGGGCTCTGGCTGGCACAAGTGCCTGCGAATTCACCGTCTTTTTTTGACCATATCTTAATGGCTATACCTGCAAACGCTATTGCTAGCAGGCCTATAGTAAGAAATATCAATTCCATAGTCAGACTTTATGCAAAGATATAAAATAAAAGGCCCCTTGCGGGGCCTGTAAATCCAATATTGTTGCCTTAATAACTAATATTGGCAACGATATTCTGTACGGTAGGGGCAATATTCCCGCCTTCCGGTTCTATGGTGATGTAACTCACCGCATCCTTAGCATAAGGAAGAGCTCTTAATTTTTCTTTGTCATCTGCACTTTCAATGACCCCCAGGTTCAGCATCTCTCCATTAACCTCGGCCCACATCTGGTAGCACTGGTTCTCAGGAAGTTGCGGAAGGCTCTGTACATTGATGTACGAGAGTTTTTTTACCGGGTTAATATAGGCCATGGCCTTCAGGTCCTTGGCCTTTTTGTTGCCCTTGATAGAAACCTTACGCGTCTGTGGATTATTGAGTACGATAAATTGGTTCCGCACATCTTCCAGTTGCTGTTTCATATCGGCTTCCAGGTCCTGGATCTTGGTGTTCACGATCGCATTCTCCTGGTGTAAGTTCTGGTTCTGGTTGTAGAAGAAATAAGCGGAAGCTGCGAACATCACGGCAGATATACTGGCTGCGATAGCGAATCTCCTGAATTTTCTCCTGCCTGCATCCTGGGCTTTGATCTTCTGTAAGATCCGGGCTTTTAATCCTTCCGGAGCCTTTAATGCATGCATTTTTGCGTATGCCTCTAAATTGCTTTGCAATTCAGCGTAAGTCTCCCTTACTTCCGGGTACATGGCGATGTACCGCTCTACTTGTAAAGTCTCCTCGGTGGTGGTGTTGCCCAGGAGGTAACTTTCCAGTAGGTCAGTTTCCAGGAAAAGGCGAATTTTCTCTTTCATCAAATTGGTTTTTAAAACGTACTACATATAACTATGATCAGGGCCATGCTGGTACCGTACAACTTTTTAAGTTCTCTTAAGCCGATCTTAAGCCTGGACTTGATCGTGCCCAGTGGAATATCCAATTCATCACTGGCTTCCTGTTGGGTCATGCCTTGGAAAAACAAGGCATCCAGTACGATCTGGTATTTACTTTCGATTTTGTCAAGATTCTCACGGACATCCATGAGATCAGGGCGTAAGCTGTGGACTCCTAGGTTATATACGTCAGAAACGTCTATTTGGATTTCCTTATCGTTTTTTGTGTTTACGCTCCTCAGTTTATCGATGGCTGTGTTACGTGTAATCCTGAAGAGCCAGGTGAAGAGTTTGGCTTTTGAGGCATCATAGGAGTCTGCTTTTTTCCAGATTTTCACAAAACTTTCCTGTACAACGTCCTGTGCCATTTCTTCGTCCCGTACTACTTTGTGAGCAACCCCGTAAAGGGTATCGCCATAGTGTTCATACAACAGTGAGATGGCTTTATCGTTGCGCTCCTGCAGTAGTTCTACAATATGTTTTTCCAGTAGTGTGCTCATTCCTCGGTACGGTCTCTAAAAAAAATGCCAGAGATGGCATCCAATATCATCTTTGGCGTCGTATATAGGGTAACGCTAATTTATAAAATTGATTGTTATTAATCTGATATCTCAATTTTTAATTAGAAGAATGTGCAACTGGTAATTGTACATTTAGTTTTTGGTTAGTTTGGTTTGGTATAACCCCCGGAAGTAATTTTCGGGGGTTATTTCGTATGTACCATAGCCATTCCAGCCACTTCTAATTTTCCTGTTTCCGGGCTAAGGTGAGAATCAGTCACCAATAATATTGACTTCCGGACTAATGCAGATCCCAAAACGTTCTTCGACGGTTTCCTGTATTTTATGGGCCAGGTCTATGATCTCTTTGCCGCTTGCATTGCCATGGTTCACCAGCACCAGCGCCTGGTTCTTATGAACCCCGGCATCTCCAAATCGCTTCCCTTTAAAACCACACTGCTCTATGAGCCAGCCGGCCGGAATTTTATAGGCGGTTTCTGAAACTTTGTAGAAGGGCGCATCCGGGTGCTTTTGATGAAAGCCCTTAAAAACATCCGCGTCAATGACCGGGTTCTTAAAAAAACTTCCGCTATTGCCCAGTTCTGCAGGATCGGGTAGCTTCTTACGCCTGATGGCGATCACGGCCCTGGATATGTCCTGTATACTGGGGTCCTTAACCCCCATAGCCTCCAATTCGGCCTCAATGGCCCCGTAAGAAGTATTTAAGCGGTGGTTGCGAACACTCAGCTCAAAATTTACCGAAGTGATCACGAATTTTCCCTTGGCCTTATTCTTAAAGATAGAGTCCCTGTAGCCAAACTCGCATTGTTCTTTTGAAAAGCGGTGAAGTTTCCCTGTCTCAATTTCAACGGCTTCACAGCTGTGAAAGACATCCTTCAGTTCTACCCCGTAGGCGCCGATATTCTGGATGGGTGCCGTTCCTGTATTGCCGGGAATCAGCGAGAGGTTCTCAAGACCGCCTAGATCGTGCTGCATGGTCCACAACACCAGATCATGCCAGTTCTCACCCGCCATCACCTTTAGTACCAGCCGATCTCCTTGGCGTTCAACTTCGCTCACACCTTTCAGGTTAATATGCAGGACAAGTGCCTCAACATCGGAGACCAGCAGCATATTACTGCCTCCCCCGAGAATGAATTTTTCGGGATATTCGTCCAGTGCCAGGGCATCTTGTAATTCCTCGACCGAATTGACCGAAATAAAATGCCTGGCCTTGGCATCTATCCCGAAGGTGTTGTACGGTCGCAGGGATATGTTTTCTTGTAGTTTCAAGATTTTTTATAAACGTTCAGGGCTTCTTTCAGGATATTGACCGCCTTGAGCAGTTGCTCTTTTTCCAGGACATAAGCGATCCTGATCTGGTTCTTACCCAGGCCCGGGGTCGCATAGAACCCGGCTGCCGGGGCTACCATCACAGTTTCTCCATCCAGCTGGAAAGATTCCAGTAGCCATTGGGCAAAATCGTCTGCATCCGCTATTGGCAATTCGGCTATACAGTAAAATGCACCCTGTGGTTTTGCCACCTTGATACCCTCTATACCTTTCAGGGCATCCAGCAACAGGTCACGGCGTTCTACGTATTCTTCGATCACATCATCAAAATAGCTTTGCGGTGTTTCTAAAGCCGCCTCGCTGGCTATCAATGCAAAGGTTGGCGGGGACAACCTGGCCTGGGCAAATTTCATCGCAGTTTTGATGACCATGGTATTCTGAGAAATCAGGCATCCTATCCTGGCTCCGCACATACTGTATCTTTTAGACACAGAGTCGACCACTATAGCATGCTGTTCCAGCCCTTTTTCCTGTAGTATGGAATGATGCTTTTTACCCTCGTAGGTAAATTCCCTGTAAACTTCATCAGCGATGAGATAAAGGTCGTGTTTCTTGACCAGGGCAGCCAGTTGTTCAATTTCTTCCTTGCTGTAAAGATAACCGGTTGGGTTACCCGGGTTACAGATCAGTATGGCCTTGGTCTTGGGTCCTATCGCTTCTTCAAAAGCCTGGATGGGCGGTAAGGCGAAATTAGTATCTATCCCGGACACAACAGGAACAACTTTTACCCCGTTAGCCGTAGCAAAACCATTGTAATTGGCATAGAATGGCTCGGGGATGATGATTTCATCACCCATATCGGTAACAGTTCCCAAAGCAAAGGCTAAAGCTTCGGATCCCCCGGTGGTCACAATGATCTCCGAGGCATTAATATGTACTCCTTGTTTCTTATAGTACCCTGCCAGTTTTTCCCTGTAGGTGTCCGAGCCTTCCGTACGGCTGTACTCCAGCACTTCGAGGGTATTATTCTTAACGGCATCGAGTGCAACTTTGGGCGTCTTGATATCGGGTTGACCGATGTTGAGGTGTATCACCTTGACCCCCTTCTTTTTAGCGTTTTCCGCGTATGGGACCAATTTACGTATAGGGGATTCCGGCATAGACTGCCCTTTCCTGGAGATGGAAGGCATAGGTATATATTTTAGGCAAAAATGAGAAATCATTACCTAATGGGCAACAGTACCTCCCAATAATTTGACCATTCATCCGGAATGTTAAATGTCTACCTATGGTGAGCTTAAATTGCTTATATTTAATAGGTAACACCTTAATAT
>JABDLH010000218.1 GCA_013003145.1 Flavobacteriaceae bacterium
CCCGAAAGGAGCTGTCTTGTTGATCACTTTTAGACCGTCGTGTACTTCACGGTCAGAGATGACTTTCCCAACAGGATCTTCCTGTTGCATGACCGATTGTACAGACGCGATCATACCGTCTACTTTAGAATCATCTATAACCAGCCTGTCATACATGGCCTGGTCGTCCCTTTTAAACAGGTCCAGATCTTCCTTGTTGGCAGCCAGTAATTCTGACCGATTTTCCCCAAGGATCCGGATCATGGATTTAAGGACATTATTTTTCTTATTTGTATCTAGTAATTTCATTGAATTGTTTTTGAGTTTATAAGCTCACTCTTGTTCCTACAGATTTACCGGCAACAATGTCCAGGATAATATTTTCCGTTTTACCGTTGGCGATGTAGGTAGGAATATTATTAGAGGCAGCTTGTTTTGCGTAATCCATTTTTGAAGCCATTCCTCCCCGGCCTTCTCCTTCTTTTTTACCGGATTCCGCGATATATTTATCGATATTGTCATCAACGTGTACATCCTGCAGCAACCTGGTCTCATCGTCTTCGGGGTGACCGGTGTAAAGCCCGTCAATATCCGTAAGAATGATCAGCATATCTGCATTCAGCAAATTGGCAACCAGTGTGGCCAATTCATCGTTGTCAGAGAACATAGACATGGTCACTGAAACCGCATCATCTTCGTTCGCAATCGGGATCACTCCTTCAGACAATAAGCCTTCATAGCAATTGATCATATTTTCACGATGTACTCCCGGGTTAAAATCGCGCTTGGTCGGTAAGACCTGGGCACACTTTAGCCCGTAATCCTGGAAGATGTTGTAATACAACCTCATCATCCTGGGTTGCCCGATGGCAGAATATACCTGTCTTCTCTGGGTTTTATCTTCGATCTTGGATTTTCCAAGGACTTCTCTCCCGGCAATAGCAGAACCTGAGGAAACTAAGACGGTGATGATGTCCTGTTCATACAATTCTGCGATCTGGGAAACCAGGCTCCGTAGCACCGGTCTTACGATCCTGTTATTTTTGTTGGTCATCACGTTAGTACCAACCTTGATCACTATTTTCTTCTCGTACATAATTAATGAGTTTCTCCAAGCTCTACAGCCCTGTGAAAGGCGGCGAAAGCAGCTTCTTTAATTAATTCACTTACATTATTATCATCCATAGAATCTAAGGCTGCCCTGGTGGTTCCACCCTTAGAGGCAACCATTTCCATCCAGGAGTTAGGTGAGAGTTGGGACTGGTTAAATAATTCGACAGCACCGGTAAAGGTCTGACTCACGAGCACTTTAGAATCGTTGGCATCAAAGCCCATCTGGAGTGCTGCTTCCATCATACTCTGCATAAAATAGAATACATAGGCAGGTCCGCTCCCGGAGATACCGGTTGAGGCATCTATATATTTTTCACTGCTAACCCTGATCGCTTTCCCTGTACTGGCAAGTAATCCTTCTACAGTGAAAAGTTCTATGCGCGAAACTTCAGGTGCAGATACATAAGAAGTAATTCCTTTTCCTACGGCAGCCGGTAGGTTTGGCATGGCTCGAACGATCTTAGAAATACCGGTAGCATCCCGCATCCCCTGTATCGTTACCCCTGCCATTATAGAGATGATGATCTTATCATTGTTCAGATAAGGTTTCATCTGCTCAAATAATGCATCCGCATGGTATGGTTTTACAGCGACAAAAATGATGTCTGCTGCGGGAACACAATCTTTGAGGTCTTTAAACCCATCAAAGTATTCGATCTTCCCAATTTGTTTTTGTTTTTCTTCAGAAGTGTCCAGGATCATGATATTCCTTTTCTTAAGGAAGGGGGATTTGGACATTCCTTCGGCGTAGGTAAGTCCCATGTTTCCTGCACCGATGACTAATACTGTCATAACTGTTTGTTATTTGTTTAAATATTAAGAATACAACCTAAAAAAATCTGGGACATATAAAAATTCATTAAGTAATGACGGGGGTTTTAACAATAAAATCATCAAGCTGATAATCAGACACGGTTAAATTGTCAAATTGTTAATCCGGTGTAAATTCCGGTGGCCCCACTCAAGGCATACCTTGAAATATAAGGCTACAGAGGTGTTATTCTTTGTGGTATCACCACTATTATTAACGTATATAGATGAATTGGATTCATATGAGGTTACGCAATTTAGTTGCTTTAGTTCTATGTAGGCAGTTCTGCACTTTTTACTAACTTTAACCGCTATAGGAATCAGCAATTATGAAGGAAGAAAATTTAGGTCTTAATACCATTTGCACCCACACAGGCGAACTGGAAGACGCATCTTTTAAAGGTGCCGTTTCTCCATTGTATATGAGCACCTCGTATGCTTTTGAAAATGTTGACATAAAACGTTACCCCAGGTATTTTAATACACCCAACCAGGAGGCCTTGAGCAGGAAGATCGCTGCACTTGAAAAAACGGAAGCAGCTTTGATCTTCGGAAGTGGAATGGCGGCCATCAGTACAGCCATGCTGGCTTACCTGAAGTCCGGAGACCATATAGTTCTGCAGGAAATGCTGTACGGAGGCACCTATAACCTGGTTACAGAACAATTTGAACGCTACGGAATCAGCTATACCTTCGTGGCAGGCAGTGATGTGGCTGCTTTTGAAGCCGCTATCACCCCCGATACCAAAGTAATTTACATAGAGACGCCGTCCAACCCACTGTTGTCTATCACAGATATGAAAGCAATTGCGGCATTGGCAAAAAAATATAAGCTGGTCTCCATGATCGATAACACTTTTGCCAGCCCTGTTAATCAAAACCCGGTCGAGTTTGGAATAGACATTGTACTTCACAGTGCCACCAAGTACATGGGCGGACATTCCGATATCCTGGCCGGAGCAGTAGCCTGTTCTGAGGATCTTATGAAGCCTATTAACCTTATGGGAAGGAACCTGGGAGGTAACCTGAGTGATTATACGGTCTGGTTGTTAGAGAGAAGCTTAAAGACTATGGGCATCAGGGTAAGAGCACAGAATGAAAATGCCATGAAAATGGCCGAATACCTCAGCACTCATAAAGCGGTAAAGGCAGTGCTCTATCCCGGGCTGAAAACCCACCCGGATCACCTTCTTGCCACAAAGCAGATGAGAGGTTTTGGGGGTATGTTGTCCTTTGACCTGGTCCAGGGCTGCGACCCTGAACAATTCAGGGAGTCCCTGAAGTTGGTGAAACCATCTATGAG
>JABDLH010000231.1 GCA_013003145.1 Flavobacteriaceae bacterium
GGGTAGAAGCGATGACTTTAGAGGAAGTTAATAAGGCAGCTTCTAAATACCTCATCCCATCTAACCGAACTATCGGCCGCTTCCATCCTACTAAAGACCCGGAAAGAGTCGCTATTCCGCACGTTGCCAACCTGGACTCCCTTGTATCTGGTTATAAAGGGAAAGAGAGTAAGGGAACAGGTGAGGCCTTTGATGTTGCCTATGATAAAATTGAAGAAAGACTACAGCGTGGTGAACTGGACAATGGAATAAAATATGGTTTCATTGAAAAAAGTAACAGGGGTGCTACAGTCACCTTCAATTTCAGTATCCGGAACGGAGACGTGAAATCGCTATCGAATAAGGGAATGATTCCTTCCTTCACAGCAGCAATGTTGAACAAAGGAACTACCAACATGACACGACAGGAGATCGAAGACGAGTTGAGCAGACTTAAGAGTTCGGTCAACCTTTATGCAAGGAACGGGAATACCTATGCCTCTATTGAAAGCACGGAAGAAAACCTCCAGGAGGTAGTTAAGCTGATGATTGATATGATCAAAAACCCAGCTTTTGAGCCCTCTGAACTTGAGAAAATAAAAACCGAACGCCTGGCTAACCTGGAGAATAATAAAACCGAACCACAATTCCTGGCTTCCCAGCGCTTGGGAGAGATCAACAACACCTTCCCAAAAGGTCATCCTAATTACACCATGACCATTGAAGAGCAGGAAGCTGCGATTAAAGCTGTGACCGTGGAGGATATCAGGAAGTTTCACGACGAATTCTACGGACTGGGTAAATCTATTTTGGTGAGTATTGGTGACCAGGATGTCGACCAACTGAAAAGTATGATGCAAGAAGCTTTTACCGGGTTTGAGAGTGATCATCCCTATTCGGAGATCAAAAATCCTTTCCAGGCTAATAAGCCGGTACACGAGGACATTCAGACCCCGGACAAGCAAAACGCGATGACCTTGGGAGGACAGAGTATAAATATCAGTGAGTACCATGAGGATTATGCTGCTCTAACTATAGCCAGCACTATTCTTGGTGGTGGTTTCCTGAATTCGCGTATCGCCGACAGGTTGCGACAGAAAGACGGGGTCAGTTACGGGGCTGGGGCAGGATTCCAGGCCGATTCAGACAAGGATGACTCCAATTCGCGCATGTTCATTTATGCCATCTATGCACCTGCTAATTACGACAAGGTACAATTAGGTTTCAAAGAAGAAATAGCGCGATTTATTGCTGACGGGATTACCGAAGAAGAACTAAAAGATGCGATCAATGGCTGGGTACAGGGCAGAACCGTTTCCAGGGCCAAAGACAACGAATTAGCTTCCTTAGTCAACAATAATATATATTATGATCGGGATATGGAATTTCATAAATCCATCGAAGATAAGGTGACTTCCCTTACGGTCGAAGAAGTGAATGCAGCTATTAAAAAGTACATTAAACCATTTACAGAGTGGACCGTGGTGAATGCCGGCGACTTTAAGAAAGAAGGCACCGAATAGATTAAGAGTTTTATTAAAAACCCGGGTAAACCCGGGTTTTTTAGTTTTAGGTGTTTACTCTCCGAAAAGGCGGCGAACAGTATTGAAAAGTTCGTGTTTGTCTTGAGCTAAAAGTCTTTCAGCGCTCCCCTCCAATACCCCGAAGGCTTCCCTGTTATTCTCAGCGACAGTGGCCTGATCCATAATTTTATCTAGCTGTAACCTCGTGTGCACAGCGCTATCGTCTTCTTCAAACTCGTAAAAGGCCATGGACCAATTGGGGAAAAGGCGACCCCCGCAATGATCATCGTGTAGTGTGGTAACTTGAGTATGTCTGTTGTCCTGCTGTATTTTCTTGTATAGATCCCGGACGTCGTCCTCAGAACCTTCAATCAGCTGCAGGAACTGTTGCTTATAGTATATGATACAACCCGTAATCTCGTGATTCTTATTATAAGATTTTGACTTTAATAGCATCTCCTTAATCTTCGCTTTAGAGATAAAGGAATCCGCTTTTGAAATATAAATCACTGCATGCATCACCCGTCATTGTATTTAAAAGCAATTCTTTTAATAGACATTACCAGGATTGCCTTATTACTTACGGTAAGATAAAGAATTCCTAATCTAATTTTCAATGGTTTCCCATTGCTTTTTGACTAAATGACTTAAATAAGCATGAGAATCTACGCAAAAGCAAGCTGATCAGGGTAAGGCATTTGCCTGGAAGGATACCAGATCATTCCCGCTGAAGTTGACATTTACTTCTATGGAGTTACAGCACACCTCGCAATCCTCAATGTATTGTTGCTGCGCTGTAGAGGGATCAAATAGCATTGAAATAGTTTCCCAGCAATAGGGGCATTGAAAAAAATGTTCTAACATAATTCTTCAACTTTACTAAAGTGGCACATTGAGTAACTGCCCCGTAAGCTGCAACAATTGCAACTCGGCAAGCTTGGCATCATATTTAGCCAGGTTCTTATTGGTCTGGGCATTCAGAAGATTGATCTGGGCTTGCCTGAACTCGATAGAAGTGATCCTTCCCAATTGGAATTGCTCCCGGGAGCGCTCAAAATTATTCTTGTTCGTAACTACGTTCTTCTCCTGTATCCTGTAAATATTTAAGCGATTCTTATAGATGTCAAGGGCATTTTTAATATCCCTGTCTACCTCTAGCAATACTTGTTTCTTCAGGATTTCCTGGCTGTCATAGGCTATTTTAGCATTCTTGATTCGAACCGCCGTATTTCCGCCGTCAAAGAGATTCCAGCTCAAGCTGGCCCCCAGGGACAAATTCTTATTGGTGTTATTGGTCCCGGGGAAAAAAGCTGAGGCTGCACTCTGGTTCAGGTTCCACCCATAAGAACCGGTCAGTCCTACCCTTGGTAAATACCCTGATTTGCTGATTTTGATATCGTAGGCATTGATGGCCAGGTTACGCTCTACCTGCAATACCGAGACGTTGTTCTCAGCAGCCCTGTCTATGTAATCCTGTAATACCAGTGGAGATGTGAACTGGATAAGAGTATCTACGACAAATGCCCTATCGAGCTCCCTGTTCAGGACCAGGTTTAAATCTCGTTTGGCGTTCTTAAGTTGCTGCCTGGTGTTCAGCAAGTTGATACTGTCATTGGTGACATCTACCTCCGCATTCAGGATGTTCAGTTTGGTATTTTGCCCGAACTCAAAAGCATATTCAGCTCTTTTTGTCCGATCCTGGGAGATCCTGAGGGCCTCTTCCAATACTTTTTCGTTCTCACTTAACCTGGCGATCTCGTAATACACGCTGAATAATTCGAGCATCGTATTTTCTATGGTTTCCCGGGCCTGCAGTGTCGTTAGTTCATACTCTTCTTTTAAACTCTTGTAATTATACAGTCGCCCAAGTCCGTCAAAGAGGGTGTAATTGAGCTGGAGTGCGGAATTATAGCGTTGCGCTTCCGCCTGGTTGATCTCCAGGTCCGCCCTGGGATTCCCGTTATCATCAACCTGACCCGGAAATTCGATGGTAGAGTCGTCCCTGCTGTAATTAGCCCCTGCAACAGCGCTCAATGAGGGGAGATAGCCCGAATTAAGAATGCTCTGATTGTTATCCGCAATAGCCACCTGGTTCCGCGCCACCTCGATCCCGAAGTTTTTTTCCAGGGCTTGCGCCACAGCTTCCTCTTTAGTCAGCAGCGGGGATTGTGCCTGTAACAGGCACAGCCCTGAGATCAATAACAGTACCGTGGCAAAACTTTCTTTCATCCGCATTCCAATTCTAATTTTCAGAATGTTTCAGCCTGTTCTCAGACAGGTCTTCTTCCATCCCCTTATTTGTTGAATCCATTTGTCCATTGAGGTGCTCTTCCTCTCTTTGCTCTTTAATAGCCCTTTCTACCTCTTCCCTTGAAATGTCATCGCCTGTTCTCAACCATTTAACGGTTACCTTGTAACGGTTACTAAAAGCCAGGAACAAGGGCAGCAGCAATAAGGTGAGTACGGTGGCAAAACCGATTCCATATGCGATGGAAATCGCCATGGGTTTCAGGAATTGTGCCTGCCTGCTCTTTTCCAGCAATAAAGGTGCAAGACCCGCTATTGTTGTTATCGAAGTCAGGAAGATTGCCCTGAACCTTGATTTCCCTGCCTCAAAAATGGCGTCGTCAAATTTCATGCCCCCTCTAAGGTTAGTATTGAACTTACTGATCAATACCAGGCCATCGTTTACCATGATCCCTATCAAAGCAATGATCCCAAGGAGAGACAGTATATTTATGGGAAATCCATGTAACCAATGTCCCCATGCTACAGCCGTCAGGCTGAAAGGAACAAGCAATAGCAATAACAGTGGCTGGCTAAAACTTCGGAACGTAAAAGCTATTACGATGTAAATCAGCATTAAGACCGTAAAACCTGCGGTCTGCAATGAGTCTATTGTCTTCCCTGCTTCACGGTTCTGCCCTTCATAAGACGGACTTACCGTTGGATATTTTGAAGTAATATCCGGCATGATATCTTCCTTAACCCAGGCCATGATGTCTGTACCGCTTGTGGTTTCACTATCCTTAATATCTGCGGTGATCTGCACTTCCCGGCGCCCATCAAGGTGGTTAATGGCCACTTCACCCCGAGCAATTTCGTATACGGCGATCTCTTTTAATGGAATTCGATCCCCTGATGGTGTCACGATGCGCATCTCGTCGAGATCTGTAATAGATGAGCGGTTTGCCCGGTCATATCGGACCCATACCCTGATTTCATCCTGTCCACGCTGAAATCGCTGTGCTTGCGTTCCGAAGAAACCGGCGCGCACCTGGTTCATCACACTCCTCAGGTCCAGCCCAAGCAGGTAAGCATTATCCTTTAACTCTAAACGAATTTCTTTGATCCCGGCAGGGTCATTATCGGCTACGTCTTTAAGCAGGGCATTATTTTCAAGTGCAGCCTTTAATTCTACCTTGGCAGCTTTCAGTTCCTCTATATTATTACCCAGCAGGGAAACAGATACGGGACTTCCGCCAAAATTCCCCCCGGAACCAAAAATCAGGCTTTCAACCCCGGTCACCGGGCCCACAAGATCTCTCAGGCGATTGGTCACCATATCCGATCTTATCTGGTCCGGACGCTCTTCTCCGGGTAACAGGTTAATGACAAGGCTTGCGTTGGATGATCCCGGACCCAGGTTCCGGATCGTATTTTCAAACAACTCCTTACCGGTACCTGAAAGATATTTTTCAGTAAGTTCCCTGTTAACGATGTTTGCTTTTTCCTCGATGTAAGTGATGATCGAATCAGTTACCGCTTCATTGGTCCCGTTGGGCATGGTCAATTCTACCGATACCCTGTCACTGGCTATCTGTGGAAAAAATGCCGTACGGACGACGCCTCCCCCTATAGAACCTATGGTCAGGGCAAAAGCCATGAAAAAGAAAGAAAACGTCAGGATCTTATGATGTATGGTGAAGGCCAGGGCAGGGCTATAAATCTTATCCCGCATCCAGGCCATCATATTATCCCCTGCGCGGTTAATTCCTCTTAGCTTCGCAAATATCTTAGCTAAGCCTTTTTTCGGTTTATCTGGCTGTTTTTGTAAAGCCTTAGAATGCGCAAGGTGTGCCGGTAATATGATCAGGGCCTCCACCAGGGATACAGCTAAAGTAAGAATAACGATTACCGAAACTTCTCCGAAGAATTCGCCGATACGCCCTTCAAGGAAAAAGAAAATAGAAAATGCCAGGATGGTGGTAATAATGGCCGAAACGATGGGAGGAATTACCTCCATAGTTCCATCAATAGCAGCCTGTATCGGTTTTTTACCCCGTTCGTAATGTTGGTATATGTTCTCAGCGATAACAATACCGTCATCAACCAGGATACCGATCACGATGATCATCCCAAAAAGGGATAGTACATTGATGGTCACATCAAACAGCGGTGCAAAAATAAACATCCCTAAAAAGGATATGGGCAGACCAAAAGCCACCCAGAACGCAAGCCTGGTATTCAGGAAAAGAGAAAGGACGATCAGCACGAGAATCATTCCCATAACCGCATTCTCCGTCAG
>JABDLH010000236.1 GCA_013003145.1 Flavobacteriaceae bacterium
GCCTTTAAAGAGCGGTTTTAGACTAGTGATAACTCGTTCGTATTGTGTGTCACCAAAACCGTAAAGAGTCTGGGTTTCAAGAAGGTTAGTCAACAGTGCCTTCTTTGACTTGGGTTTCTCCAATAAGGAAACTTCCAGGATCCTGTTCTCAATTTCGTTAAGACCGTTTTTAATGGTCGGGAACCTTTTCAGGTGAGCTTTCAGTGCATCAGAGAGGTATTCAAAGCTAAAATGATCCGAATCGGTGATGTTTTCGAGCCTGATAGGATTGTCGCTGCAATAGAGTTGCCACACATAATCTGCATATTCAATATCGTCCTGGCTTAATACCTTGCGACTGCTGAATAAACTTAACAACTTTTCGTTGCTCAGCTTGTTTAAACTGGTCAATTGTGATGTTTCAGGGTCTATACTGGTCCGAACCATGGAAATCTCGGCATGCCGTCGATGTGTTTTCAACCAGCTCAGTACTGCAAGCATATTAATTTGACAGTAAAGATCATGCTCAAACCAGAGAATGATCTGGTCCTGCTGTTTATGGTTGCAGAGGGAGCGGTATTCTTTCAGCGTTTTCTCAACAAACCAGGATTTACTGACATTATAATTCTTGTGAAGAAATTCGAATCGTGTCTTCCAGAAGGCCTCGCTACCGACATTAGTTTCTGTTTTACCTTCGCATAGCATCTCCCTCCAGGTAATAATATCGCCCTTTAAATCCAGTTCCTGTAATCGCTGGGTGAAACTGTCCCCGTTAGTAATATGCAGTTGGGAGCTCATTGTCTAATTTGGTTTGTGTTCTAACCCCTAAGGTACATCAATAAAGAAAAAAAGAAAAACTAATTAACAGAATTCAGCCGCCTACACGCTTGGTTTTAAAGCCTTTTTCCTGTAATATTTCCATGATCTGTTCGCGATAGTCGCCCTGCAGGATGATCTGCTCGTTTTTATAACTTCCACCGACGCTCAACCTTGTCTTGAGCTCTTTACAAAGTTTCTTAAAATCATCATCCGCCCCTGTATAACCGTCCAGGATGGTGACAGGCTTTCCCTTTCTTTTTTCATACTTACAAAGGATTGGATCTTCTTGCATCCACAGGCCGCCACTCTTATCCTCCTCTACAGTTTCCTTCTTAGGAACATGATCTGGGAATAAATTCTGTAATTGATCTTTTAAATCCATTCAAGTTAATAAAAAACAATACCTGTTATTCATTGATTATCAATAAATTAACAGGTATTAATTAAAGTTTAAGTTATTTTTTGATCAGACCGAGATCGATCAATCGTTCATGCAGGAATTCTCCTGCAGTGATATCCTCAAATTGCTTAGGATTGTCCTCGTCGATACAGTTTTCCAGGCAATTCAGCGGCATTTCGCTGACAGGATGCATAAAGAATGGAATGCTGTAACGAGACTTGCCCCATTCCTCCTTAGGAGGGTTGACAACCTGGTGAATGGTCGATTTCAATTTGTTATTCGATAAACGTGAAAGCATATCTCCTACATTGATCATGAGCTGGTCTGGTTTCGCGATAGCATCTACCCATTCTCCCTCGTGATTCTTTACCTGCAATCCGCGTCCGTGTGCACCCATCAGTAAGGTGATCAGGTTAATGTCCCCGTGAGCAGCAGCCCGTACAGCATTTTTAGGCTCTTCGGTAATAGGAGGGTAGTGAATTGGTCTGAGAATAGAGTTCCCGTTGGTGATATATTCATCAAAATAAGTCTCTTCCAGGCCCAGGTGAAGAGCAAGGGCCCTCAACACATAACGAGCAGTTTTTTCCAGCATCTTGTAGGTTTCTTTACCTACTTCGTTAAAATCTGGTAACTCTTTTACTTCTACGTTATCCGGGTATTCTTCTTCAAGTTTTGGATTGTTCTCCACGTATTGGCCAAAATGCCAAAACTCTTTGAGGTCACCTTCTTTTTTGCCTTTTGCATGTTCCTTCCCAAAAGAAGTATATCCCCGTTGCCCCCCTATACCGGGAATCTCATAGGAATCTTTTACATCCTGTGGCAGGTTAAAAAATTTCTTGATCTCTTCATACAGGTCTTCTACCAGTTGATCTGATAAAAAGTGCCCACTTAGCGCGACAAAACCTATATTTTCAAAAGCGCTGCCTATCTCCCGGATGAATTTCTCCTTCCGTTCTTTATCTCCTGAAATGAAATCTCTTAGATCTACACTTGGAATTGCGTTCATATTCATATTTCAAAATTGGAAATCAAAGTTAATAAAATTAACCATATGAGGGACATCCGAGGCGCTGTGGAAATGTTCCCTATTTTATTACATTTACCTTGTAAACTTCCAAATACCATACCCGCTTATGCATTACCAGAATGACGGCATTCCTGAATCTCTTCAAAAAGAACTCTACAGAGCAATGCTCCTTCCCCGGATGATAGAAGAAAAAATGCTGATCCTTTTAAGGCAGGGTAAGGTTTCTAAATGGTTCAGTGGAATAGGGCAGGAGGCTATATCCATCGGGGTGACACATGCCCTGAAACCGGAGGAATACATTTTACCCCTACACAGGAATCTCGGTGTGTTTACAAGTCGCAAGGTTCCATTGAAAAGGCTTTTTTCCCAATGGCAGGGTAAGGCAGCCGGTTTTACCCAGGGTCGTGACCGCAGTTTTCATTTTGGGACACAGGAATACAAGATCGTGGGAATGATTTCTCATTTGGGACCACAACTCGGGGTGGCAGATGGCATTGCCCTTGCCGATCTCTTAAATAATAGGAAACAGGTAACTGCTGTATTTACAGGCGAGGGAGGGACCAGCGAGGGAGATTTCCACGAAGCACTGAATATTGCATCGGTATGGGATCTCCCGGTCTTATTCTGCGTAGAAAACAATGGTTATGGGTTATCTACGCCCACGGAAGAGCAGTTCCGCTGCGAACATATCGCCGATAAAGGCAAGGGGTACGGGATGGAATCTCATGTCATGGAGGGGAACAACATCCTGGAAGTCTACACAAAAGTTTCTGCGATCTGTGAAAGTATGCGTGAGCATCCAAGGCCGGTAATGGTCGAATTCAAGACATTCCGGATGCGGGGTCACGAGGAAGCCAGTGGTACCAAATATGTCCCTGCAGAATTAATGGAGACCTGGGCGACACGGGATCCACTGGAGAATTATGAAGCTTTCCTCCTGGAACAAGGGATACTGGATAATGTGGAAATTCAAACGATCCGTTCCGGGATTCAATCAGAAATTGATGAAGGTTTGCAGGAAGCCGGCGCAGAACCGGAGATTGAGTTTGATGAAGGACATGAGCTGGGGTGTGTCTATAAAGCATTTGAATACGAGGAAACACCGGCAGGCAGTACCCATCAGAACATCAGGTTGATCGATGCGGTTTCCCAGGGATTAAGGCAATCTATGGAACGCCACCCTAATTTGGTGCTGATGGGGCAGGATATTGCGGGATACGGTGGTGTTTTTAAGGTCACGGAAGGTTTTGCCGATGCTTTTGGCACAGAGAGGGTCCGTAATACCCCCATCTGTGAATCCGCGGTTGTATCAGCGGCCATGGGCCTTTCTATCAATGGTATGAAGGCCATGGTAGAGATGCAATTTGCCGATTTTGTCAGTAGTGGTTTTAACCCGGTCGTTAATTACCTGGCAAAAGTTCATTATCGCTGGAACCAGGCTGCGGATGTCGTCATCCGGATGCCCTGTGGTGCAGGAGTGGGCGCCGGACCGTTCCACTCGCAGACCAATGAAGCCTGGTTTACCAAGACCCCCGGGCTTAAAGTGGTATACCCTGCTTTTCCTTACGATGCCAAAGGATTGCTGGCAACGGCCATAAACGATCCTAACCCTGTCCTCTTTTTTGAACATAAAGGCCTGTACCGAAGTATATACCAGAATGTCCCGACAGATTATTACACACTGCCCTTTGGTAAAGCCGCATTGTTAAAAGAGGGTGAACAGGTGAGTATTGTGGCCTATGGAGCTGCTGTACATTGGGCTCTCAATACTCTTGAAGCCCACCCGGAAATTTCTGCAGACCTGATTGATCTTCGAAGCCTGCAGCCACTGGATACCGAGTGCATTTATAACTCAGTAAGGAAAACCGGGAAGTTGATCATACTGCAGGAGGACACCCTTTTCGGAGGAGTCGCAAGTGATATCTCCGCTTTGGTCATGGAACACTGTTTTGAATCCCTGGATGCACCCGTTAAAAGGGTTGGTAGCCTGGAGACCCCTATTCCTTTTGCCGCAGCGCTGGAAGCAGGGTTTTTACCCAAGCAGCGTTTTGAACAGGAATTGTTGTCACTTATCGAGTATTGACGAATGCGTCAATAATACTTTTGTTTCCATCATTCAGATCTTTCTTTAATTAACATCTTGCAGCACTATTTCGGTGAACCGAGTTTAATTTGATTCGACAGAACCGGAACACCAAACTTTACGTTAATAGATGTTGAATCATCAAAAGAGAAAGATAATTATGAAACAATCATTTTACTGGTTCAGTGGTTTATTACTACTGATCATTATTTCTTGCTCTATTTCAAAATCCGTACGCGAACAGCGAAACTTGATAAGCGGGTCATGGACCCTCGAGAATATATCATATGAGAATAACCAGGGAAGTTTTAAGTCTGAGTTATTCGGAGACGCAAATGCAGTATGTTTTGAAGGGAGCGATTGGTATTTTAGAGATAATAACAGTACCGGGAGGTATACGATAGACCAAGGCAGCCTTTGCAGTGGCGGTGACCGTTTTATACGCTGGTCCGTAATTGAAAGGCCCGAAACCTATTCGAGCGAATTACAATTTAAGTTTATAGATGATAAGCGAAAAGATATATCCGGGGGTACCGGGTATCGCTTAAAGATCGCCCAGCTAACGGATGCCCAGATGACCCTGAAATCTGACGTTAATGTCAACGGGGAAGCTGTGACCGTAGTTTACGAATTCAATAAAAAATCATAACATGTTAAGAGATATAAAATACACCAAGTTCATCAGTATGTTGCTGGTGATGGGACTGGTATTTGGATGTAATGCCGTTAAGAATGCTAACAACAAGCAGAAAGGTGCTGTCATAGGTAGCGCCGGAGGAGCCGTCATAGGTGGTGTTGTGGGTAATAATGTCGGTAAAGGAAACACCGTGTTAGGTGCTATCATCGGCGGAGTCGTCGGTGGAGTTGCAGGGGGTTACATCGGAGATCGTATGGACCGCCAGGCAGAGGAAATTGAGAACCAGGTACCCGGTGCAGAAGTTACCAGGGTAGGAGAAGGGATCAATGTGACCTTTGACGAGAACAGCGGTGTTTACTTTGAATTGAATAAAAGTACTATTAAAGGGCCGGCGGCTGTAACGCTGGATCGACTGGCCGGAATATTTAAGGAATATCCCAAGTCTAATATCCTGATTGAAGGACATACAGACAGTAGCGGAAGCGACGAGTACAATATGACCTTGTCTAAACAAAGGGCAAAGTCGGTTAGTGATTACCTTATCGCCCAGGGTATTGATGCCAGCCGTTTTACCACAAAATGGTACGGTGAAGAGCAGCCCAGGTTTGACAACAGTACCCCTGAAGGACGCTCTAAGAACAGGAGAGTTGAACTGGGAATCGTTGCCAGCGAAGAATTAAAAGAGGAAGCCCGGAGAGAAACCCAGGAATAACTTCTTCAAATAGACGAAAGTCGACCTGTACAGGAAACCGTCACTATACTTCATTCAAAAAATTATAGACGGTCTGATCCACTTGCCGATGTGGGGACGTTGTGGCAATAGGATTCCTGAACAGGTCGATTTTTTTATGTCCAGAACTCACATCACACAGGCAAAATAGTATCTTCCTGCCATGAAGCGCTATGAAGTGATCATTGTTGGAGGAGGCCTTGCAGGTTTAACTGCCGCTATAGACCTTGCAATTAAAGGACGGGAAGTGCTGCTCATAGAAAAGCATGCCTATCCCCGCCACAAAGTCTGCGGAGAATATTTATCCGGCGAAGTATTGCCATACCTCCAAACAATCGGCGTTGAACTTCCATTAGGTATTGCCATAGATACCTTATCCTGGTCTGTGCCAGGGGGACGACCCGTGGAAACCCGGCTGCCCTTAGGCGGGATCGGGATCAGTCGTTATGGACTTGATGCACTACTTTATCAAAAGGCATGTGATTCCGGTGTTCGAGTGCTTATAGACAGCGTGATCGATATTAAAGCCGGACCCGGCTATTTCCAGGTCAGGACCAAAGAAAGAGTATACGAGTGCCGGGTCGTTCTTGGCGCATACGGAAAAAGAGAATCTCTCGATAAAACATTAGGACGTCAGTTTATCTCCAGGAAATCACCTTGGTTGGCAGTAAAAGCCCATTACCATTGCCAGGAATGGCCAGATCACCAGGTTGGATTATACACGTTTAAAGGAGGGTACG
This sequence comes from Flavobacteriaceae bacterium, assembly GCA_013003145.1. Classification (GTDB taxonomy): domain Bacteria; phylum Bacteroidota; class Bacteroidia; order Flavobacteriales; family Flavobacteriaceae; genus Zeaxanthinibacter. The sequence continues at coordinate 6,416 of JABDLH010000236.1, forward strand.
GTGGCCCTTCCAAGACCGAACTGGGTACTGTTAATTTTTGTTACCTGGTGCGTTATGACTCATTTAAACGCTATGGGAATATGACCGAGTTCACGAAGGAGGTGATCTCTGAAAACAAGGAGCTTCGTCAATTTCTTCAGCATTCCGAAATGGTATTTGACAAACCCTTGACCATCGCGCAGATCTCTTTTGGAACCAAGAATCCTGGCAACAACGGCTTACTTATGATTGGGGATACGGCAGGAATGATACACCCGCTTTGTGGAAACGGCATGGCCATGGCCATACACTCGGCCTCTATTGCAGCCAGGCTTGTCCAGCAATACCTGTCTTCTTCCTCTACAGACCTACAATCATTACAACGAAAATACAGCAGCCAATGGCAGGCTAACTTTAGGAAAAGACTGATGATCGGGTCTGCATTACAGACTGTTCTGTTGAATGACACAATGGCGTCGCTTTCACAAGCGACCATTGCCCGGTCTCCCCGCCTGTTGAGGGCGGTCATCCGGGCAACCCATGGAAAAGACATATCGGTATGATAGCATTTAAAAAACGTTCTGAGGAAGAAGAAGCTATGGATGACCCGGGATTGAAGGAAGCAGACCTGGACGAAGTTTTTAATGATCTTAACCGTACCAACCAACTGCTGGCGGGGCAATATATAACACTGCAAGCCACAAAGAGATTACTGGATCAGGGAATCCCTGCTTGTATTGCCGATATGGGTTGCGGTGATGGTGACCTGCTGCGGCGCCTGGCTGATTATTGCAGGAAGATTGGGATAGAGGCTATTTTTACAGGGATAGATAACAGTGAGGCTGCACTTGCCATTGCGAGGCGTAAATCTGTGGATTACCCCGAGATTTCTTATAAAAAGGAAGACCTGTTACATTTAGACCCCGGAGATAACCAATATGATATCCTTCTTTGTACGCTCACCCTACACCATTTTGCGGACCCTGATATCAAAGTACTGCTTGGTATCTTTAGTCGTTGCGCCCGTAAAGCCATCGTGATACAGGATCTCCAAAGAAATAAAATAGCTTACTATCTTTTTCAGCTCTTTAGTCTTATTTTTATAAAAACAGAAATTGCAAGAGAAGACGGTCTGATCTCAATACGCAGCGGGTTCCGCAAGCGTGAATTAATACGCTTTGCAGAAGGGCTCAGCGAATGGCGACACAGCATCCGGTGGCGTTGGTTATTCCGCTATCTCTGGGTAATTCAGGCCAAAGCACCCAAATCTTATGACTGATACTAGAATTGTTGCGGTAAGCAAGTCGCTTCCGCCTTATTGCCGGGAAACCCAGGAAATATTACCCTATGTAGAACGCTGGCTGGGAGAGCAGGAGCCCAGGTTCAGACGTAAAGTAATGAAGATCTTTGAAGGGGCTGCCGTGGACAAACGATACAGTATCATGGAGGCTGATGATGTATTTACCGAGACTTCATTCGAAGAAAAGAATCGCTTATACTCTGATGCGGTCAAGGAATTGGGATCAGATGTACTGCGAAAAGCGTTATCACAAGCCGGATGGGAAGCCGGTACGCTGGATTACATCATTACAGTGAGTTGTACAGGCATTATGATACCTTCCCTGGACGCATACCTTGTCAACGATCTTGGGATGAGGCAAGATATCATCCGTTTGCCTGTGACCGAAATGGGTTGTGCAGCCGGGGTTTCGGGCCTGATCTACGCGCGAAACTTCCTGAGGTCTAACCCCGGAAAGCGGGTCGCTTTGGTGGCCGTAGAGAGTCCTACAGCGACATTTCAACACCGGGATTTTTCCATGGCAAATATGGTGAGTGTAGCCATCTTCGGGGATGGAGCTGCCTGCGTACTTCTTTCTTCAGATGTAGACGCTAAAGGACCACGAATCATTGGGGATGGCATGTATCATTTCCCTGAAGCAACCCACATGATGGGCTTTGATCTTACCAACCCCGGTTTGCGGATGATCCTGGACCCTGCTGTTCCGAATACCATCAATGCACATTTTGATGATATCATCCATCCTTTCCTGCAGAAAAATGGCTCGGGAATTGACAAGCTTGAACGGTTGATCTTCCACCCGGGAGGGAGAAAGATCGTGCAAGCCGTAGAGGATCGATTCCGGCCCCTAGGTAAAAATATTGATGATACCCGGGAAACCCTCAGGCTGTATGGTAATATGAGCAGTGCAACTGTTCTTTACGTGCTGGAGCGGTTTATGAAAAAACCGGCTAAACCGGGAGAACAGGGCCTTGTCTTGAGCTTTGGCCCGGGCTTCTCTGCCCAGCGGGTATTATTAGAATGGTGATAATATGAGTTACCCGAACAATGAGATGACAAAAAAAACTTTAACTCCCAATGGGCATTGATATTGGGCGGGAGCCAGGGACTGGGTCTTGCCACGGCCAGAAAATTGGCCTCAGCGGGCTACAATCTATTCATACTGCACCGGGACAGGAAAGCAGATCTCAGTGCGATAGAAGAAGACTTCGAACTCATCAGATCAGCCGGTACCCAGTGTGTCACTTTTAATACGGATGCCCTGAATAAACAGAAAAGAGAAAAAGTCTTTGATCAAATCACCACTAGCCTGGGCAAGGGGGAAAAGATCAAAGTAGTAGTACACAGTATAGCGAAAGGCAACCTGAAGCCGATGACCGGTGATGGTCCGCTCTTGGAGCACGAAGATTT
>JABDLH010000073.1 GCA_013003145.1 Flavobacteriaceae bacterium
GATGCTGAAAGGACTGCTCGACGCCTACCGCTACCTGGGCAACCCTGGTTTCCTGGAGCTTGCTTTTAAGAACTTCAGTTTTATAAAAAACCACCTTCTGCTTCCCGATTCATCCTTAAAACACACTGCTTCCGAAAAGGGTCCCGGAATCCCCGGTTACCTCGAGGATTATGCAACACTGGCTGAAGCACTGATCTGTTTTTACGAAGTGACCTTTGATGAGGAATACCTGTCTATGTCCCGGAAAATAACAGACCGCGCCATTGCACATTTCCAGGATGAAGACAGCGGGATGTTCTTCTTCACCTCGGACGAGGAAGAAGCATTGATCCGGCGAACCATAGAGGTCACAGATAACGTGATACCGGCTTCTAATTCCATTATGGCTCATAACCTTTTCCGGATGTCCCGTTATTATCCATCAGCAAATTACGAAACCCTTGCCAGGACCATGCTGCTGAATGTACACCCACAGTTTGAGAACTACGCCCCTAATCATGCCAACTGGATGCAGTTACTGTTATTTTTCCGGGATGCTTATTTTGAAATTGCAGTGGTAGGACCAGACTACCTGGAAAAGGCGGAAGCACTTCGGCAGAAATATGTTCCTAACTGTAGCCTGGCCGGCTGTAAAGAACAAAGCCAGTTACCGCTACTCCAAGGACGATTCGCAGAAGGAAAAACCCTGATCTATGTCTGCAGGAACAACTCCTGCCAACTCCCGGTAGAGACACCTGCCGAGGCATTGGATCAAATAAATAATATAAGCTAACTTTAACATTAGTTTAGCCCATTCTATTTGACATTGATGCCCATTTTAACATATTTTATCCGCTTAAAAATTATACATGATAAACCTTACTGAATACGAAGAACACGTCGACAACGCCATTAATTTTATGTGGGAAGTTCTCCCCGATGTTCTTATGGCCATTATTCTCCTGGTTGTAGGACTATGGGTCGTGAAAATGATCAACCGGCTGGTTGGAAAATTTTTCGATAAGAAAGATTATGATCCTGCCCTGGGGTCCTTTCTCCAAAGCTTTATAAAGATTGCCCTGAAGGTAATTTTGTTTGTGCTTGTAATTTCGCAGTTAGGCGTACAATCTTCTTCCCTGGTAGCCATTATTGGTGCGGCCGGTTTAGCGGTTGGACTGGCATTACAGGGATCGCTTTCCAATTTTGCAGGGGGTGTTCTCATACTGATCTTTAAACCGTTTAAAGTAGGCGACTGGATTGCCGCCCAGGGTGCAGAAGGAACCGTAAAGGAGATCAATATATTCTATACCAAATTGAACACCTTTGGCAACCAGCTGGCCATAATTCCCAACGGCCAATTGTCCAATGATAATGTAGTGAATTACAGCGCAGAGCCTATCCGTCGTGACAAGGTTACAGCAGGAATTGGTTACGGTTCTGATATCAAAAAAGCCAGGGAGATCTTATTGCAGATCTGTAAGGACCAGGGGAATATTTTGCAAGACCCTGCCCCTATGGTGGTAGTGGGAGAACTGGCAGACAGTTCCGTAAACCTCAGCCTGAGGTACTGGGCTAAACTGGAAGATTTCTGGGATGCGCACTGGTTTGTGATGGAAGAGATGAAGTACCGCTTTGATGAAGCCGGTATAGAGATCCCGTTCCCACAACGCGATGTTCATATGATCAAAGAATCCTGATCACATCCCGTAAGAGAAAAGTTAAACCCCGGTAGCTGTTAAGTGACCGGGGTTTTATTTTATTTGGTTTTGGATTTCTTGCCTTGAAGTATAAAGTCTTTCAGGTAGTAAGGTTCAAAATAAGCCAGGTCTTCAAACAGGCCTTTTTCGTAGCGCTTATAGGAAAGCCCGGCCATTTCGCGAGCCGACGGCACCAATGTATCACGATATTCAAAATCAGGATCATTAAAAAGCTCCCTGCATTTCTCCGCCCCACTGCCCGGAAGGTAAACCTTTCCTGTTTTCACATATTCCGCATAGGAGTTTTCATCGAGCACTTCGGCCCTGGTCTCCCTGATCTCTTCGTAGTTATGATCCAGGACTTTAGAATAGACCTCCATTCTCCGTGCGTCCAGCATGGGGATGATCAGACCGGATTCTACACGGACCTGCCTAGCCAGGCTATCCAGGGTAGCTATCGCCAGCAGGGGAATATCCAGGGCAAAACAGAGTCCTTTTGCGGCAGAAACACCGATACGCAGACCGGTATAAGATCCGGGGCCTTTACTTACGGCCACGGCATCCAGGTCGGACAGCTTCTTTCCGGCCGTCTTCATCACTTCTTCTATAAAATAGTGCAGTTGTTCTGCATGCGAGTATCCTGCACTGTTCTCTTCTTTGATAGAAAGCAGGTTCCCGTCTTCCGCCAGGCTTACCGAGCAATTGGTAGTGGCAGTCTCTAAATTCAGTATCAGCGCCATAATGGCTGCAAAGATACGCTAGTTTAGGACAATGGGAAGCCCAAAATAAAAGTCGAGCACCTTGATCCTGAAGATATAATCGTACTTGGTCCTGATCACTTCGGCTTCTGCATTATCCAGGCGCGATTGTGCCTGGCTGAAATCAAAGGCATTCATCAGTCCAACCTCGAATCGGTCCCTGGAATACTCCAGCGCCAGTTTACGGGCCTCCAGTGTCTTTTGCGCTGCTTCGTAGGCTTTTGCCGCATTCTCCACATCCACATAAGCCTGGTTCACATTGGATTCCAGGTCTAGTTTATCCTGTTCCAGCTGCAGTTTTGCACGCTGCACATCGATCTGCGAACGTTTGATATTGTTGCGGGTGGCAAATCCATTAAAGATGGGGATATTCAATTGAGCCCCGTAAGACACCCCGTCATTCAGCCAAAGCTGATCCTTAAAACCGATTTTCTCCCCGGTGAAGGGATCCCTGGTCTGGTCAGAGTAGCGGGTGTTGTAGTTAAAGAATGCTCCGAGGGTGGGGTACAATGCCCCCCTGGCGATCTGCAGGTCCTGTTCTGCCAGGTCTACCTGCGACTCGGAGAATTTTATATCATTCCTGAAAGTCATCGCCTTATCAAAGATGGTTTTTGGGCTGTTGGCCAGTACTTCGGCCGGGGGCACATCAAAGTCCTCTTCGGCAATGTCAAAATTCTGGTAATCGGTGATCTGCAGCAATTGCGCCAGGTTTATCCTGGAGATCAGCACCTGGTTTCGCGCATTGACGATCTGCTGTTCCAGGCCCGCTATAGTTGCCTGTATTTCAACCAGGTCCCCAAGAGGGTTCACCCCGGAATCTACAAGCTCCTGCGTCCTTTTTAAATCCTGCTCGGTCACCGCGTACTGCGCCCGGATCACTTTCAGGGTCTCTTTATTAGATAGGACTTGCAGGTAAGCAAAAGCCACATTAAGTCGTATATCGTCCACCAGATCCTTTAAGCGGTACTGGCTGGCAATGATATTCAGTTTCGCCCTGTTGATCCGGTACAGGTTTCGCATCCCATCAAAGATGGTTACTGAAGAAGTGACATTATTGGAAGCCGAAAAAATTGTTCCGGTTACCAGGTTATTCGTGGTGGGATCCAGGATAAGACCGGTACTGGCCGTTGTGCTAAGCTGGGCATTGAGGCTGGGCATCAGGTTGCCGTAGGCATCGCTCTTATCGATCTGGGCATTCATCAGGTCCAGTTCAAATTGTTCTATGCTCAGGTTGTTCTCTAGCGCATAGGTTACACATTCTTCCAGGGTCCATCGTTTCATCTGCCCGCTGCTGACTACCGCGTTCAGCAAAAACACCAGGAGTAACCATACACTTTTATTGTATACTGTTTTCATAGGTACTTGTTTCTGCGATCGATTAATCAATTGAGTTTTCATCTTCATCTTCATCCCCTATTTTAATAGGTTCTGTCTTGTTCCATATTTTCACCTCGTCAGATTCCGTGATCCCGGAAAGTACCTCAACGTTTACCCCGTCAGAGATCCCGATCTCTATATCCCTACGCTCAAATTCCTGGTCGCCTACAGCAACCTCTACGTATGGATCATCGGTCTTTTTGTCAAACTGCAACAGGGCCTCAGGAATTACCAGTACACTGTCTCTTTTTTCCAGTACTAAAGAAGCATTGGCACTATAGCCTGCCCTGATCAGGAAATCGTCTTCAATATTGACATCTCCCTCAATTTTAAACTGTACCGCACCGGCTTCTTCAATTCCTTTAGGAGCGATAAAACGCAGTTTGGCATCGAATTTCTTGTCCTCGATGGCTCCCAGGCTTATCTCTAACGGCATACCTAGTTCCAGTTTCCCTACTTCCCCTTCATCTACTTGTCCTTCAAAGATCATCTTACCGAGGTCTGCAATAGTGGCTATAGTGGTACCATCGTTGAAGTTGTTACTCTGGATCACCTGGTCACCTTCCTCGACCGGGATCTCCAGTATAGTACCGTCCACGGTGGCGCGGATATTGGTATTAGCGCTGGATGAACCCCCTGCTGATCCTCTTCTGATGATCTGGTAATCCGCCTTGGCGTTTTCCAGTTCCTGTACAGCCTGGTCATATTGAAGTTTCAGGTTATTAAAAGCCTGACTAGAGATCACCCCTTTATCAAAGAGTTTCTTGTTACGATCAAATTCGATCTTGGAATTCGCCAGTGCGATCTCTGCATTCCGTACCCTTCCCTGGGCCTGGTTCAAAGCCTGTTCATTGGGAACAACCTTTATGGTAGCAATAAGGTCCCCTGCTTTTACTTCGGCGCCTTCTTTCATATAGATCTTCTCAAGAATCCCTGATATCTGTGGCTTAATCTCCACCTCGTCTTCCGGGATCACCTTTCCTGTCGCTACGGTCTTCTGCTCTATGTCTGCAATAAAAGGTGATTTTGTTTCATAGGTGATGGCCGATTTACTGTTGGTCTGCACAAACCACGCGGCTGCCCATAAGGCTCCTATAATTAAAATACCCAGGAGTACGTATTTCATGATTTTTTTCATCTCAGTTGGTTTCTAATCGTTATTTCTATTAATTATTATTCTTCTCTTAATGCGTCTATCGGCTTGATGCTTACCGCCCGCTGTGCCGGGATGAGCCCAATAAGGGTCCCCAGGATCACCATTATAGCAAGGGCAGCAAGAACCAGTGGTATGGGTACCGTAGGATTATTGTAAGGGAATTCCACATCCTGGGTGGCGCTGCTTATGCCGGCCAGTACTAAAGCTCCTAGTATGATCCCTATCACCCCGGATAAGAGGGTCAACACCACAGATTCCATGATGATCTGGTTACGGACCTCACGTGGTGTGGCTCCCAGTGCTCTTCTTACTCCAAGCTCTTTGGTTCTTTCCTTTACGGAGATCAGCAGTATATTCCCAATCCCGATCACCCCTGCCAGTATGGTCGCTATCCCCACGATCAGGGAGAGGAAGGTGATTCCCTTGGAAAACCCTATGATCTTATTAAATATCTCCCCCAGGTTAAACGATCCAAAGGCCCGTTCATCTTCCGGGTGAACATTGTGTATATTTTTAAGCACGGCTTTGACATCCTTTTCTACCTGTATCACATCGGCATCGTTATAGGCTGCGATTGAAAACCACATCACATCATCACCGGTATTGTAAAGTTTACGGTAAGTGGTAAACGGGATAAAAATATCACCATCCCCCTCAAATCCGCCACCCGGCACAAACTTGTGTACCCCAACCACCTGGAAGTATATTTTATCGATCCGGATATAGCCTCCTATGGGATCCTCACCCTTGTCAAAAAGCTCTTTTTGGGTACGCTCGCCGATGACACATACCTTACGGGCTTGTTCTATAT
>JABDLH010000258.1 GCA_013003145.1 Flavobacteriaceae bacterium
ATCACAGCTGCCTTGAGGCAGGGATGGCATTAGTGGACCGGCAGTCTGTTGGCGCTTATGCTGCATTCATCGCTGAGCCCGTTCTAAGTGCAGCAGGAATTATAGATCTGCCCACGGATTACCTAAAGAAGCTTAAAAAGTTATGTGAAGAACGCGGCTTATTACTCATCCTGGACGAAGCCCAAACCGCGTTTGGCCGCGTAGGTCTCAACTTTGCTTTTGAAAGGGATGGGATCCTGCCCGACTTTCTCACGCTCTCCAAAACCCTTGGTGGGGGTATCCCACTGGCCGCTACGGTAACCAGTTCTGCCATAGAAGAGGATTGCTATAAGAAAGGCTTCCTCAATATTACCTCTCACATCTCTGATCCCCTTCCCGCCCATGTCGGCCTTGCAATGATCGCCGTCTTGCAAAAAGAGAAGATGGCGGAACGCGCCGTTGAACAAGGAGATTATTTAATGCAACAATTATCAGAGTTGCAGCAAAAATATGAATGTATAGGCGATGTCAGGGGACGTGGCTTGCTCATAGGCGTAGAGATCGTAAAAGACCGTGAAAGCAGGGAGCCGGCACCGGAACTTGGCCATTCCATATCTGAATACTGTTTACAAAATGGACTCAGCATGAACATCGTTAGGGTTAAGGGAATGGGAGGCGTATTCCGCATTGCTCCACCTCTGAATGTCAGCCGGGAGGAAATAGACCTTGGCATCGCCATTATGGATACCTCTATCGCCCAGGCATTGGAAAACTCTCGTGACTAGATTTGCCTAAACATGAGTATCTTTAGGACAGATTTATGGGCTGTCACTTATGGTCACATTCTTCTGCCTTAATCACATCCCATATGAAAAAATCACTGCTCTTCCTCTCTTTACTACTGCTCGTTCTGGGTTGTGCCGAAAATGTGAAAAAGAAAGAAGATTCTATTACGGGCAGGGCTTGGTGGAAAGAGGGGATCATCTACCAGATCTATCCCCGGAGTTTTAAAGACTCTGACGGGGATGGGATAGGGGATCTAAAGGGCGTGATAGAAAAGCTGGATTACATAGAAAGCCTGGGAGTAAATATGGTCTGGATGAACCCCATCTACAGTTCACCCAATGCCGACAATGGTTATGATATCAGCGACTATCGTGGCATCATGGAAGATTTTGGAGATATGGATGATTTTGACCGTATGCTTAAGGGTCTTCATGACAGGGGCATTAAATTTGTCATGGATGTAGTGGTGAACCACAGCAGTGATGAGCACGAGTGGTTTAGACAGTCGCGCAGCTCCCGTGACAACCCATTTCGTGATTACTATCACTGGTGGCCGGCCGAAAAAGGAAAACCACCTTATCGCTACAGCCTGTTCGATCCCAAGGGCGATGCCTGGAAATACGATTCTGTCACAGACGCATATTACCTGCATTATTTTGCACAAAAACAGCCGGACCTCAACTGGGAAAACCCCAAGGTGAGGCAGGAGGTATACGATATCATGAAATTTTGGGCAGAAAAGGGCGTGGATGGTTTTCGCTTAGACGCTTTCCAGTATGCCAGCAAAGACACCACCTGGCCAGAACTCCCGGAAGGATTTGAAAAGAATGTTATCAAGTATTACGGCATGCAGCCTAACCTCCACAAGTACCTGAAGGAGATGAACGAGCAAGTCCTGAGCAAGTACAACGTCTTTGCGGTATCCGAAGGGGCGGGCAGCACCTTTGAAGATGCACATTCGCTTGTGGATGCAGATCGGAAAGAATTGCAAATGGCTTATCATTTTGAAGGTATGGATGTAGGGAACAGCCTGGAAGGTTATAAACTTTCAGAATTCAAAGAGGTCTATACCAAATGGGACAGTGCATTTGCCAAAAAAGGTTGGCTCTCCATTTTTCTTGCCAACCATGACGTACCGCGAATGGTCTCCAAATTCGGGAACGACAGCACGGCTTTCCGCGCAGTTTCGTCCAAAATGCTGAACACTTTTATCCTCAGCATGAGGGGCACCCCTTATGTTTATTACGGGGACGAACTTGGTATGACCAATATCGGTTTTGACAGCATTTCACAATACCGTGATATTGCAGCCATTAATAGTTATGAAAAAGCATTATCCGAAGGTGAGGATATGGAAGCATTTATGGCCAACCTTAAATTTTCGTCGAGGGATAACGGGAGAACACCGATGCAGTGGGACACTACGGCACATGCCGGGTTTACAACCGGGGATCCATGGCTACCCGTCAACGAGAATTATATCAAAGTGAACGTGGCCCTGGAAAGAAAAGACCCCAACAGCTGTTTAAATTACTTCAGGGAGATGGTAAATCTCCGGAAAAACAATCCTGTCTTCGTCTATGGGGATTACCATCTACTGCTCCCTGATCACCAACAGTTGTATGCCTATACGCGCAGCCTGGGCGAACTGCAGGTCCTGGTGGTTATGAACTTCTCTGAGAAACCGGCGACCGCCATTCTACCCCTGGGTGATAATCCGGAAGTCCTCATTAACAACTATCCGGATGTAGACAGGGCTGCCTCTACGGTGCAGATGAAGCCCTACCAGGCATTGATATTCAATATTGAAGATTAATACTGATTAGCCCGAAGTTCATATAGGTGGCACGCTTTTTGGAATTACTCTTATACTAAATTTACTCAACTATGAAGAAGTACTTATTAAGACTGGGTATGGCCTTAGGAGCCATACTGATCATCCCATTTGCGGGGAATGCACAGGATAAAAATTTTATAGATCAACCTTACCTGGAAACCAATTCCAGGGTCGATACCCTTGTAGTTCCGGACCGCATCTACCTGGGTATCGTTTTGCAGGAATCAGATTCCAAAGGTCGAACGTCCGTGGAAAAACTGGAAAATAAAATGGCCACGGAATTACAGAAAATCGGTATAAATCTGCAAGAGCAGCTGATGCTGGCCGACCTCTCCAGTAATTTCAAGGATTATTTTTTACGGAGCACCGATGTGCAAAAAAGCAAGGCATTTACTTTAGTCGTTTACGACGCGCAGATGGCAGGGAAGGCTATAAAAGCCTTAGAAGGGGCTGGTATTTCTAACATCTCCTTTCGGGGGGCCGAGGTCTCTAACCTGGATGAGCTCAAAGTAAGCATGAGGAGCAAGGCGGTGTTAAAAGCTAAAGAACAGGCACAGGCCATGGTAGAACCATTAGGGCAATCTGTGGGAAAAGCACTTTACATCTCGGATCTGAGCACGGAATATACCCCTTACCAGGACCGTGGACCCAGGGTCATGATGGAAATGGCCAAAAGTGACAATGCGGAGCCTATTGATGTACCCTTCAATAAAGTTAACGTACAAGCTATGGTGAACGTAAAGTTCATGATCCAGTAAAAGATGAACTGTACCAGAACAAAAACGCCTGTGAAAGATCACAGGCGTTTTTAATTAAAGGCGGTCTACAGCTACTTTATAGGTTGGGTCCTCCAGCACATTGACTTCAATCAGCGCATCGGCATTGGCCAATAGCCTCCTGCAATCCTGGCTAAGGTGTTTTAAATGAACCTTCTTGCCCATTTTAGAATATCGTTCGGTGATCTTGTTCAGGGCTTCAATAGCCGACATATCTACGATCCTGCTTTCTGCAAAATCTATGATCACCTCGTCCGGATCGTTCACTACATCAAACTTCTCATTGAAGAGGGTAGTACTTCCAAAGAAGAGCGGACCATAAATTTCATAGTGTTTTACCCCGTTCTCATCGATCCTTTTCCTCGCCCGGATTCGCTTGGCATTGTCCCAGGCAAATACCAAGGCAGAGATGATGACTCCTACCAGTACGGCCAGGGCAAGGTTGTGCAGGAATACGGTCACCAGGGTTACCAGTATCATAACGAGCACATCAGATTTAGGCATTCTCCTGAAGGTCCGTAGGCTGGCCCATTCAAAGGTCCCCAAGGAAACCATGATCATCAGTCCTGTAAGTGCTGCCATAGGAACCATTTCTATGAAATCGGCTCCGAACATGACGAACATCAACAGCATCACAGAAGCGACGATCCCCGATAGCCTTGCTCTTGCCCCGTTAGAGGTGTTGATAAGACTTTGACCGATCATGGCGCATCCTCCCATCCCGGAGAAAAACCCGGATAAAATATTTGCTGTTCCCTGGGCTACGGCCTCTTTGTTACCGCGACCACGGGTTTCCGTGATCTCGTCAACAATATTCAGCGTCAGTAAACTTTCTATAAGTCCAACCCCCGCGACAATGGCTGCGTAAGGGAATATGATCTGCAAGTTTTCCCATTCCCAAGGAATTTCCGGAATATGGAAAGGAGGGAATCCACCGCGGATCGAAGCGATATCCCCGATGGACCTGGTATCTATCCCGAATGCGAGTACGATCCCGAATACGATCAGAATAGCCGCAAGTGAAGCCGGGAATAACTTGGTGAGTTTGGGAAGTCCCCAGATCACTAACATGGTAAGCAATACCAGTCCCAGGAAAATGTAAAGTGTGGTACCACTGAGCCAACTGCCGTCAGCAGATTTAAATTGTACTAACTGTGACATGAATATGATAATCGCAAGCCCGTTCACGAACCCAAAAATCACGGGCTGGGGTACCAGTCGCATCAGCTTACCAAGTCTGAGGAAGCCCGCAGCCATTTGAATCAACCCGGCCAGGATCACCGTTGCGAAGACATATTCTACCCCGTATTTCATGGCGAGGGAAACAATAACCACAGCAATAGCACCGGTTGCCCCGGAGATCATCCCCGGGCGTCCGCCCAGGATAGAAGTTACCAACCCCATAACAAAGGCAGCGTACAACCCGGTCAGGGGGTTAAGCCCGGCGATCAAGGCAAATGCAATAGCCTCAGGAACCAAGGCGAGTGCCACGGTAAGCCCTGAAAGGATTTCCGTCCTATAGTTTACTTCCTGTGAAAAATCGAACAAATTGAGGTACTTCTTCATGCCCATTAGAAATTAAGGGGGCAAAAGTAAGGCTAATTCCCCGCATAACATGAGCTTTAGCTGCTTTTGACAATTTGATAATTTACCATGGCTTCAACCCCAGCAATCGCTCTCCCAACGGAGATAATTTGGCAGTTTCGTATTTCTCCTGTTCCCAATTACGGGGATCACCCGGGAATGCATAACCCTGGGGGGCCACACGGTTCTTCCAGGAATGTACCCTCCATTCACGCATGGCTGCGTTATCCTCTTCTGCCGGCATCATTGAAATATACTGGGCAATCCTGACTTTATCTTCAGACCTGTTGGGTCTAATTCCATGGGGTTGCAGGCTATTGAATATCAGCAGGTCTCCGGCCTCCATGGTCACCTTGACAAGTTTGTCTTCCAGGCCACTGATATCGGGCTTAAAGGGATCCCGGTCTGCCGGCTGGGTCTTCTTCCATTGGTCATAATTCCGGTACAACCATGGGATACACTGGAAACCTCCCATCTCTTCATCCAGCTGATCTGCCAGGGCCAGTACACCCTGCACATTCTGTGGCTTTGTTTCCGGGTCGTAATCCCAGTGAATAAAGCCTTTTTGTTCATAGCCCGGCCTGTTGGGGAAATTCAGGTTGGCCCGGTCTATGGTTACCCATAATTTATCCGTTCCCCAGACATCCACGAATGCATCATAGACTCTTTTTACCTGCCTGTTATCCCATAACAACTGGTGGTTATAAACTTCCACCATCCCGGTACCTGTTAATTCTTTCATACGCATTTCTGCACGTGGAGGTGTATACCAGCTAGTGGGATCTTCCGGATCTTTCTCTTCAAATTCCCATAAGAAAGCTGCTGTACGTTCTGCCTGCTCCCGGGGTACTGCATTCTTGATCACGATATAGCCATTCTGCTTCCAGAAGGCCCAATCGTCCTCGCTCAGAACCCTCAAAGCCTCTCCATTTCGCCTTTCGTTAAGCTTAAGGGTGCTGCTGGTGGCTGTAGAAGGGTTTCCGGGTATGTCCTTGTGGCCTTTATTCGCCGGGTCAGGATTTGTATTTTTCATTTCTGTTATCTTATCCGGATAGGACATTTAAGATACAAAATTCTCCTCCTTCCCTAAGAGCTCGGTATAAAAAGAATCACCCCGACCAAACGGCCGGGGCGATCCCTAACTAACTAACCAACTAAACAAACAAAACAAATTTTTATTCTACTCTTTCAAAGGTCTCTTACGCTCTACATTCATCAAAGGCAATTTCTCCCTGCTGCGAACTTTACTATCCTTTTCATTACCACTTTTCAGGTATTGCAGGTAGCCTCTTCCCCTGAATTCATAAATCGTGCCACTTTCCGGGTGATACAGTTCTATGGTCTGGTCGTTATTGACATATAACTCAAAATAATCTTCCCCCATATAATCGTAATCCAGGGTCAGGGTTTTAAGTCCGCGGTCCCCGGGAATATTGAAAACCCCGTAATCCCCTTCGTAATCCCATACAATTTCTGAAGGTGACCTCCCGGGACCATCCACGGAGGAACGGAAATAATCACCCTGTGCATTGAATTGGAGATAGTTTTCCTCATCAAACTCGTTCAGAGCTCCTGCTTCACTGGTATAGACCTTTTCCCAGGCTTCGTACTCCTGCAAAAAGTAGCGGATATTATCCAGGAACAAACCATCGTAATCAAAGGCTGCTCTTTGATATCCTTTAAGAAAATACGAGGTATCTGTAGCCGCAGAGTATAATTCTATGGTATTTCCGTTTACGGCAAATACTTCTAACAACCAGTTGCCGTCCAGGTCATGAGCTACCTCGACAATACCCCGGAGAGTGGCATAGCTTCCTACGTCAATCCCGAGACCTCCACCGGTCTTCCCTATTCCCACCAGGTTATTATTGGCAACAAGTACACCCCGGTCAAAAGACACGGTAAACGCCCTGTCCAGGAAGGGAACGGATCCGTTGCCCTGGGTTGCGGTGATATCCACGTACCATAGGTCATAGGCCTCTAGCACCTCACGTGTATTAAGGGCAGAGGTCTCTATATAACTGTCCTGTACCAGCACCTCCCTGGTACAGGAAGTAGTGATACCAATCAGTAAGATCATTGCGAGTAGTTGTATTGGCCTCATATACTTTAGTTTACAGCGATATAAACAAGCTTCGTGCCAAAGTCCGTTTTTCCTTCTTGCAGCACTCTAAGGTTTTCGCACTATTTTAAGTACTTTTGCCGCACATCCTGAAAACACAGAAAAGGCTCTATGGATAAGAACTTGAATTTTGCGGTTATAGGCGGGGGAAGCTGGGCAACGGCTATCGTAAAAATGCTTTCAGAAAATCTCGATAAGATCCATTGGTACATGCGAAGCCAGGAAACCGTGGAATACATCAGGAAAAACAAACACAACCCCAACTACCTTAGTTCCGTGGAGTTCCACACGGAACAACTGGTACTGACCAGCGATATGAACGAAGCGGTTGCTGCTGCTGATATCCTGATCTTCGCCATTCCTTCGGCCTTCCTTGTTTCAGAACTGGAACAGCTTAAAGAGTCCATGGAGGACAAGATCATTTTCTCGGCCATCAAGGGGATAGTACCGGAAACCGGGAAGATCGTAGGAGAGCACATCCATGAAACCTATGACATCCCTTTCAGGAATATCGGGGTGATCACCGGACCTTGCCATGCAGAAGAGGTTGCCCTGGAGCGCCTGTCTTATCTGACCATTGCCTGTGCTGATGAAGAAAAGGCCAAGTACATGGCCAAGCGATTACAAAGCGACTATATCAGGACCAAGGTATCCAAGGATATACTGGGGACAGAGTACGCCGCCATGCTTAAGAATATTTATGCGATCGCCGCAGGTATTGCCCACGGCCTGGGATATGGAGACAATTTCCAGAGTGTGCTGATGAGCAACGCCATCCGTGAAATGAAGCGCTTTACCAAGCGCATCTATAAGATAGACCGTAATATTAACGATTCGGCCTACCTGGGAGACCTGCTGGTTACCGGGTACTCGACCTTCAGCCGGAACAGGATGTTCGGGAATATGCTTGGAAAAGGCTATACGGTAAAGAGTGCGATGATGGAGATGAAAATGGTTGCAGAAGGGTATTATGCCACCAAGGGCGTCAAAAAACTAAAGGCAGATATGAAAAAGCGGGTCAAGACTCCTATTATCGATGCGGTCTACGAGGTCCTCTATGATGGTGGAAATGCCAAAAAAGTATTCCAGAAACTAACTGAAAAACTGGATTGATCAATACAGTCTATTACTTTATATATTCCTTCTCGACAAAATACTGCACTATAGCCTCTTTCATCAGGACCGACTGTTCTCCGGACTTTAATTCCGGCAGCATCTCCCGTATCTTATAGTGTGGCCATCCTTCGTCGTCAAAGTAATCAAATTCATAGTATCCATAGGGCTCCAGGAGCCTGCAGATCGCAATATGCATCAGGTTGATCTTCTCGTCCTTCTTAAACTTCCGGTGCAATTGTCCCAGTTCCTGTACGCCCACGAGGTAGATGATCGCATCCAGCTCTAACGGATCCCCGTCAGAAAATTGGGCAGACAGTTTTTCGACCAATAGGTCCCACCGTTCTTTCAGTTGTTGGTCTCTTACCATAATTCCTACTCTTATCTGCATCACCCTTCCTGAACAGGTGAGAATACTGTTAATTTTCAAAGCCCAAAGGTACAAATCTAAGTACTATATTTGCGTAAACACCAGGATGTCATTTTTAGATATTGTATTGGGATTATTACTGATCTGGGGACTTTATAAAGGCCTCAGGAATGGACTGATCATCGAAGTAGCCACCTTGATCGCCCTCATTGCCGGGCTCTATGGCGCCATTCGCTTTTCCTACATTACAGGCGCATACCTTGAAGAGCACATGCAATGGGATCAACAATATATGAACCTGATCGCGTTCATCATTACTTTTATCCTTATCGTTATCATCATTAACCTGGTGGGCCGCTTACTGACCAAAATCGTGGATTTCGCGATGATGGGCTGGTTAAACAAACTGGCAGGGGGTGTATTTGGCATCCTTAAAATTGCAGTGATGCTGGGCACCCTTTTACTCTTCTTCGAAAGGGCTAATACCTCTATTAAATTTTATAAAGACACCGAGACCTCTTCCTCAGTCCTGTATGAACCCCTGCGCGACATCGGTGCACTGGTCTTTGAAAAAGTGATCCCGGAGATCACAGAACCTGAAGCAGAGAAGGAGTTACAATTCTTGTAGGAAAATTACGCGCATTTTATCGGCGAAAAGTGTTTTTAAACCTATAACCGTTCATCGGGAAAGGTGCATAAAATATAGATGTACGACACCAATAATGTCGTACCTCGGTCAAATTGGGTCTATAATCGAAAAAATGCCTTCCTTTTCTTACATCCAACCTCCCCGCAGCTAGATTTGGAATAGAATCAACAGACAATAATGTTCACGATTCCCCCAAATACTGAATGTTAACTAAAGGTTTTCCCCCATGAAAAAGTTTTTACTTCCTATCGCTATAGTTCTTACGGTTCTGATGAACACCTCTTGTAGTAAAGAAACCGTTATTAATTTCGAGGACGACAGTGCCTACGAACTGGGTTCTATTGAGGCAGAAGCAGGTGCCGACAACCAGGTTGACATTGAAAAAGCGATACTAGCGCTTACCAATGAGCACAGGCTGGCCATGAATTCTAACGAGCTGGACTTTAGCCCTGCTGCGTACGAAGAAGCTAATAACCACACGGATTATATGATCAGCAAAGGTAAGCTGAGCCATGATAAATTCCAGGAAAGAGCCTATAAGATCTCCACCAAGGTAAAAGTAAAGCAGGTTGCAGAGAATGTTGCCCGTCATTACGATACCGCCCAGGAAGCTTTTGAGCACTGGTTAGGTAGCCCGGATCACCGCAGGTCTATTGAAGGGAACTATACCCATACTGCTATCAGTGTTAAAGTAGATAAGAACGGAAAATTTTATTATACACAACTCTTCTACCGTTAATAGCCCTTAATTAGGTGAGGAATGCTTATTTTTAATTGCCGTGTACCTGCTGTCCAACTAATGTTTACCCGGTCAGCCAAACAGGCCATGTCAATAACAAATAAGCATACCGATGAGCATCAAGCCCCCTTTTAATCTTCGCGATTGGATAGAAGAAAACCGTGAAACCTTAAAACCTCCCGTTGGCAATAAGAATCTTTATAAGGATGCAGGCGATTATATCGTTATGATCGTTGCCGGGCCTAATGCCCGTAAAGACTACCACTACAACGAGACCGAAGAATTGTTTTACCAGTTAGAGGGGAACATAGAAATCCATGTGCAGGTTGAGGGTGAGAAAAAGACTATGAAACTAGGGCCCGGGGATATGTACCTGCACCCCGCCAAAATACCACACTCGCCGGTGCGTCATGAAGGGTCTATTGGCCTGGTCGTTGAACGCAAGAGGGCAGAGATGGAAGTGGATGACGGCCTGCTGTGGTTCTGTGATAATTGCAATCACAAATTGTACGAAGCCTATTTTACCCTTCACGATATAGAAAAAGACTTTTTAAAACATTTTATACACTTCTACGGATCCGAGGAATTACGCACCTGCAATAATTGCGGTACCGTTATGGAAGTTGATGAAAGATTTGTCGCGGGGGAATAAGTAAGGACAGCGTAATTTACCGCCTATAGTGCTCTCTATCAATAACTCGTAAACCGGGCAAAGTTCTCGACCCCACTTCTCTATAAACTCCTTAAGTTTTGTAGCTTTGTGAGAATCTCACAAATATTCTAAAAAAGTTACAAAATGTCACAAATAGCAGAAGCAACAGGAATTCAATCTGCCCTCGATAAACTGGGCATTCTCGAAATAAATGACGGGAGTTCTACCGGTTCGGAAAACTTTTCTTCCGGGGAACTGATCTCTTCCTACTCCCCTGTAGATGGCGCCCTGATCGGGAAAGTAAAGGCGACCACCAAAGAAGACTATGAAAAGGTTTTAAGTACGGCCACTGAAGCTTTTAAAAGCTGGCGTAAAAAACCTGCCCCACTTCGCGGAGAAGTAGTTCGGCAGGTCGCAGACCGGCTAAGGGAGCTAAAAGAGCCCCTTGGTAAGCTGGTTTCTTACGAGATGGGGAAATCTTACCAGGAAGGCCTTGGAGAGGTACAGGAAATGATTGATATCTGTGATTTTGCTGTTGGCCTCTCGCGCCAGCTACACGGTCTTACCATGCACTCGGAAAGACCCGGGCACCGTATGTATGAGCAATACCACCCACTTGGGGTTGTAGGAATCATTTCTGCTTTTAATTTCCCGGTAGCCGTTTGGTCATGGAACACAGCCCTGGCATGGGTGTGCGGGGATGTCTGTGTATGGAAACCATCAGAAAAAACTCCGTTAACCGGGATTGCCTGCCAGAATATTGTAGCCGACGTTTTTAAGGAGAACGGCCTGCCTGAAGGGATCTCCTGCCTGATCAACGGGGATTATAAAGTGGGAGAATTCATGACCCATGATAAAAGGATTCCATTGATCTCTGCTACGGGTTCTATCCGTATGGGTAAGATCGTTGCACAGGCCGTTGCCTCAAGGCTTGGTAAGTCTCTACTGGAACTCGGTGGAAATAACGCCATTATAGTTACTCCGGATGCCGATATTAAAATGACCGTCATCGGGGCCGTTTTCGGTGCGGTCGGTACTGCAGGTCAGCGCTGTACTTCTACCCGGAGACTGATTATCCACGAATCGATCTATGACCAGGTTAAACAAGCTGTAGTAGATGCCTATAAGCAATTGCGAATAGGAAATCCGCTGGATGAGAATAACCACGTTGGGCCATTGATCGATAAAGATGCCGTTTCCAAATACCAGGCTGCCCTGGAGAAAGTGAAAGAAGAAGGTGGGAAAATAATAGTTGAAGGCGGGGTACTATCCGGTGAAGGCTATGAAAGTGGTTGTTATGTAAAACCTGCGATCGCAGAAGCAGAGAATAGTTTTGAGATCGTACAGGAAGAAACATTTGCTCCGATCCTTTACCTGATGAAATATTCCGGTGATATTCATAACGCCATTGCCCAGCAGAACGGTGTGGTACAAGGCCTGTCCTCGGCTGTCATGACCAATAACCTCAGAGAAGCGGAGGCGTTTCTTTCCGTTGAGGGAAGTGACTGTGGAATTGCCAACGTCAATATCGGTACTTCGGGCGCAGAGATCGGTGGTGCCTTTGGAGGTGAGAAAGAAACAGGGGGCGGACGAGAGTCCGGTTCTGACGCCTGGAAGATTTATATGAGAAGGCAGACCAATACAATCAATTACACCACTGAGCTTCCCCTTGCCCAGGGAATTAAGTTCGAGTTGTAAGAACTACTGCAAAATTGATAAAGACCCCGGTATTCGCCGGGGTTTTTTTATGCTTTGCCGTCATTTCCCAGGCTTTTCCTCTAAGCACGATGTATAATTATTTTTTAATACATTGTGGAACAAACACTAAACCAACCGATTATGGAAATTGAATCATTGAGTCTCCTTCACTGGGGCCTGCTGATCCTCATAGGGATTATAGGTCTTATTATGGGCTATTATCTGGGTAAGGCAAACAAGAAGAGTGGTATTGATCCCGCATCAATGGCTGTTCTTGAAAGCAAGAACAAAAGTCTTCTATCAGAACTTGAGGCCTGTCGTAAGCAGGTAGAGAAACTTGGAAGTGAAGCCCAAACGGCAGGTACAGGTTTTGATGCCGTTTCTGCCAAATCGGTCTTCGGGAAACGGATCAAGGAAAACGATCTGAAACTAGTTGAGGGAATAGGCCCGAAAATTGAAGGCTTATTCCATAATTTTGACATCAAGACCTGGAAAGACTTGTCTGAAGTCACGGTAGAACGATGTTATGAAGTCCTCAGCTCGGGGGGAGACCGGTATAAGATCCATGACCCGTCATCCTGGCCGATGCAGGCAAAGATGGCCCAGCAGGGAGATTGGAGAGCGCTCCACAAATGGCAGGTAGAACACAAACACGGTAAATTATAGTGTCCCGTTAGCCTCTACCCATTTAAACTGGTACTGGTCTTCAGGGAACTTCATCCGTTCAGAGATACGCTCTAGCCGCGCAGGCAGTTTTACCAGGTAATCACGTGCCTTTTCAGCTTCATCTGAGAGGCTACGAAGATTTTCAATATCCCAGTATGCATTCAGTTTCTGGAGAATCTCTATATAATCCTGGGAGGTGTAAACCCCCAAACGCTGGGCGCAGTTAGAAAAATTCTCAAAGGCGGTACCAATGGTCCCTCCTGATTCTCTCAGGAAGTGAGCTGGCATAACGATCTTCATTTTCATCATGTGCGCAAAGGCGAGGATCATTCCGTTGGGATCTTGCTCCAGTATGGTTTTCACGAATTCGCGATACGCAAGGTGGTGACGCATTTCGTCCCCGGCAATGATAGTACACATCTTACCCAGCAGGGCATTCCCCTTCTTCTTGGCCATCTGGCCTACCCTCTTATGCGAGATATTGGTAGCCAGTTCCTGGAAACTGGTATAGATGAAATTTTTATAAGGATCCCTGTCCGTACCAATGTCAAAGCCATCTGCCAGTAAGTGCTGGGTAGATACTTCCATCTCGCGCATATTCACACGCCCGGACAAATAGAGATATTTGTTGAGAACATCTCCATGTCGGTTTTCTTCAGCTGTCCAGGCTCTCACCCATTTAGCCCAACCGGTTTCCTCTTCTGCATGCTGGTTAATTCCTTCCACATCCATCAACCAGGATTCGTAAGTAGGCAGCGCCTCTTCCGTAATGGTATCTGCAACCATAGTCACCCAGAAATCATACCCAAGTTCTTTAGATTCTTCACGCAGCTGTTCTACCTCGTCCAGGAAATTATCTCCTTGAGGATCCGGCAGGAAGTCTGAAGGTTGCCAGATATCTTCGATAGGAATTAAAAAAGATTCCATATATCCTTGCACCTTAGGCTCAATTGCCTGCATTACTTCTAGTCGTATATTCTTAGTAGCCATCTTATCCGCTTATGTTTTACAAAGTTCGTATATAATATACTGAATCCATCATAAAAAAATACCAATCTTTAGTTCCTTCCGTCCTCTTCGGGGTATAAAGTGTGTACTGCATCACTCTGCCAGTACTCTTTAGTCCCAATGTCCAAAGCAGTCAGTGGGCCCTTAAAAGCGGCCCCGGTATCAATGTTCCAGACATTCCCAGCTTGCTGCGGGGTTGACTCCCCCATCCGCGTCACCGGGGTGTGACCAATATAGATCTCCTTATAGTTCTTAAGCCTGGGCGGATAGCCCGGGTCTCCCCTGTCTAATGCGGGGTTCAGGGCTCTTGCCATTTCCCATAAGGTCCTGTCCCAATAAAAATTAAAACTCTGGTATTCATGGTCAACTCCTTTCAAATTGGTAAACCCAGCATGCAGGAAAAGGTATTCGTCATCCTTGAGGAAATAATCTTCGAGTTGATCATAGAAGGTCAGGTGTTGAGCTTGTATCTCTTCCCCCCACTTCCGGTAAGAAGCCATTGTGGCCATACCCCCATGCTGCTCCCAGAGGGGATTATCATTCCCTGTCCTCAACCAGTCCGCACAGAGAACGTCGTGGTTCCCCCGGATCAGCACGCAATTGTGGGTTGTTTTCAGTTCCATCAGGTAGTTCACGGTCTCAACAGCATCACTCCAGCCATCCACGTAATCGCCTAGAAATATCAAGCGGTCCTCAGGACTTACCTGTGCCCGTTCCAAAACCTGTTCCAGGGCTCTTAAGCCCCCATGGATGTCGCCTATCACTAAATCTCTCATACTACAAAAATCGGAATTCCGAAGGGGATAACCATAATCCGATTTTAAAAAGTCAGGGAATTAAAGATTAGAGCACAAACTCGCTACAACTAAATCGATTGAGCTAATTTTTGAGAGTCATTTAGCTCCTAATAATTTGGCGTGCCGTTTATTTTCTGCTTACTTTATATCCTTAAGCCTTCTTAAAAATGAAAAAGGTATTCTGTATTGGTGAAGCCCTGATCGATTTTGTTGCGGAGCACCAGGGAAGTGATCTTGCCAAAGCCAGTGATTTTACTAAAAAGGCCGGGGGTGCACCTGCAAATGTTGCCTGTGCCATTGCAAAATTAGGAGGTCGCAGCAGCTTTATTGGCAGTGTGGGCGATGACCCCTTCGGAACTTTTTTACTGGATATCCTTGAAAACCACGAGGTAGACCTCAGCTTTGTTGAACGGAGCGAAACCTTTACCACTATGGCTTTTGTATCTATAGCCGAAGACGGGGAAAGGGATTTTGTCTTCAGCAGGGGTGCAGACCGGGAACTCGTTTACAATCCCGGGGTAAAATCACTCTTTAAAGGAAATATGGTACACCTGGGAGCAGCCACTGCTTTACTAGGCGGTACCCTGGAAAAATCCTATGGGCATTATTTCTTTGATGCCCTCACCCAGAATGCTTTTATCAGTTTTGACCCTAATTACCGTTCAGATCTCTGGAAAAAGAGGGATAAGGAATTTATTCGGAAGTGCCTGCCGTATATAGAAAAATCACATCTCTGTAAGTTCAGCCTGGAAGAGGCAAGGCTGATCTCGGGGAAAGAAGACCTGGGTGAAGCCTGTAAAGTACTGCACAAATTAGGAACCAGGATAATAACCATCACCCTGGGGAAGGAAGGCACCTATGTAAGCAGCCCGAGTGGCATCTTTACCGTGCCCAGTATCCCGGTAGATCCCGTAGATACAACAGGTGCAGGAGACGCTTTTATCGGTTGCCTGCTATGGCAGATCTCCATGATGGATTCCCATGAATCGCTTTTTGAAAACGCCCAGCTTTTGCAGGATATGATCGCTACTGCAAACAAGGCCGGAGCTATTACCACAACCAATTTTGGAGCTATAGAATCTCTCCCTACCCAACGACAACTACAAAGTTGATATGAATCAGACCGCCATACACCGGCTTCTGGCTGAGCAGGACAAGAAGCAGAATTCACCCGCTAAGCTCTTTAAGCTACGAATGGCGGCGAACCTCAGCATCATCAAACACCTTTTTTCTTCCCTTTATCCCGAAGATGAGCACCCGGGAATGTTTGATAAACTGATAGAGCGATTACCGATGCTCTATGCAAAAAGGCCTGCAGAACTCAGGGCGCTGGATATTAAACGAACTTACGGGAGAAATGACCACTGGTACCAGTCAGAACAACTGGTCGGGATGCAACTCTATGTAGATCATTTCAGTGACAACCTTCAAGGATTGATCAAACGCTTAGCTTACTTTGAAGAACTGGGGGTCAATTTCCTGCATCTTATGCCACTAACTACCAGGCCTTCCGGGGAAAATGACGGGGGTTACGCGGTGAACAGCTATACGGAAATCGAAAAACGGCTGGGGAGTAAGGAAGACCTGCGGCAACTGACCAAAGAAATGCGGAAAAGGGGAATGTACCTGATGCTGGATTTTGTGGTCAACCATACATCGGACGAATTCAGCTGGGCGCTCAAAGCCAAGGAAGGCGACCT